>CAYGWL010000057.1:0-1751 GCA_964353575.1 uncultured Methanosarcinales archaeon
CTCTTTGCCCGTATTGCCTTGTGGGTTCTCATCTAAAAGTCCTCACTTTTCATTCTCAACAAGCTTCATAGTGCCTATCTAAGCACCTTCTTGTTGACATCTTTAAATCACGAATAACAAAAAACTAGCAAATATTTAAATCTTTCGCTTTAAATAACACTAAAATTGGATTAATAAACAATAAATTTGAGAAAATAAGATTAAAAGATGACTTATAAGTATTATAAAATGTTAAATAATGAATAAAAAATATTATATAACGTCAAATTTATAGTATTTGTCTTGAATACGTGCTCAAACGAAAAGCTTTAAAAACAGTCTTGTACTACCTTAAGACAAGGAAGGAGGTATCATAATGGGTAATTTAAGAAAGATAAGAAACAGTGCTTTTCCAATAGTAGCAGGAAGTTTGTTGGGGATTATAGGTTTAATTGGAATAATTAGATTTGATCAGGAAATGAGCTGCAGGTATCATGTCAAAGGAGAAAATTATGAACGTGTCGGAGGAACATATGGCCTTTCTGGCTGTATTCGATTTGAACGTAATGAACTTGATTCTGGAGCTGTTGAAGATAGTGTTTGCATATTCGACACTCTAACTAATACTCATGGAACCTGTTATTTTGACGGAGGAGGAAGATGGACTGATCCTGAATCAAGAGAATGGAATGCTGATGGATTAGTGGATAGAATATTCCGCAACGAACAACCATTTTTGCTCGAAAGAGAACATAATTTTTATGAATTCAGAAGAGAATTTGAACGAGGTGACATGCTTCTTCAGGGTGCAAAAGAAAGATTTGAATTCCCATAGTTTGCAGAGTCGCTCCCAATGCCTCAGCCGGATCTTAGGCATAAATTTTGGCAGGCATATGATGTTTAAGCTTTCATTCTGCAATCATTCACCATAAAGTATATATACCACCGCCCACATATGCACTAGTAAGGAGTGTGAAATTAAAATGGGAAAAATAAGACTGCTTGTTTTGGACATCCTGAAGCCGCACCAGCCTTCAATCATAGAGCTGGCTTCAGCAATCAGTGATTTAGAAGGGGTTCATGGAGCGGATGTAACTGTTTATGAGATTGACAGCAAGGTTGAAAATGTTAAGGCAACAATTGTTGGAGAATACATTGACTTTGAAAAGATTAAACAGGTAATAGATGAAATGGGTGGAACTATCCACAGCATTGACAAGGTTGGCTCTGGCGAGAAATTGATTGAGGAAGTCTTCACGCACCAAGACGGCCAAGCATAAAAACATGCGTTCTCTAAAAAAAAATATTAAAAAAACCCTGCACAGGTTCAGGGAGTATAACAAGATAGCTGAGACCTGGGAGATAGGAAGGCGGGTTTTTGCGAAAAATGCCTTTGATGGCATACTTACCATTATGGGAATAATCCTGGGCAGCTATTATGCTCATGTCAAGGACCCCAAGATTGTAATAATCACAGGCATGGGTGCCTGCATTGCAATGGGTGTAAGTGGAATTTGGGGAACATACTTCACAGAGCAGGCAGAGAGAAGAAAAAAGATGCTGGAACTTGAAAAGATAACACTGAGCAAACTTAGTCATACAAGGATTGGGAAGGCAGCAAGATTTGCCACAATCATAATATCATTAATAGACGGGCTAAGCCCTTTTTTGGCTGCACTCATTATTCTAATTCCCTTCTTTTTTGCCAATGCCAACAATCTCATGCATGCTTATGTTAGCGCCATGGCACTTGCCTTTTTTATACTTGCCCT
>CAYGWL010000058.1:0-3988 GCA_964353575.1 uncultured Methanosarcinales archaeon
TGGATTCTTTATCCTGTTCATGAAGCATCTGTTATAACCTGGTATGAGTTCGCAGCCAAGAACAGGGTTGCTCATTCAACCAAGAAGAGGCTTATGATTTCTGTTGTGGATGATGAGGGCGACTGCAGCTTCTGGGAAGTAAGGTGGCTCAGGCCATAATCAAAAATTATATAAACAAAACACCTTCTCCAATGTTTCATGGTTGATAACCGCGAGAAGATTCTTCAGGCAATAAGAATGAAAGGTCCAGTGATCCCTTCCCAGATAAAGGAGGTTGTCAATGCAGACATCTTGATGACAAGCGCCATGCTTTCAGAGCTTACATCAAGAAACATGTTAAAGGTTTCAAGCCTGAAGATTGGAAGTTCACCACTGTATTATCTTCCTGGTCAGGAGAGCAGGCTTCAGGATTTTTCTAACAAGCTCAATGAGAAGGACAAAAGAACCTATGATTTATTAAAAGGAAAAAGGATTCTGAGGGAAAATGACCTTGACCCTTTAACAAGAGTCTCCCTAAGACAGATAAAGGATTTTGCAAAGCCCTTGGATGTATCTTTTGGTGATGAGAAAGAGATATTCTGGAAGTGGTATCTTGCCCCTGATGATGAGGTTAATGCATTGATAAAAACAGCCCTTGAAACTAAAGAGGCTAAAAGAGAGCTTAAAAAACCAGAACTCAAAGAGGAGAAAATAGAGAAGGAAAAGCCAGCAATATCTGAGAGAATCAAAGAAGAAGCTCTTGTTAAAAAACTGCCAAAAACCAGAAAACCAAGACTTGCTGAGGTTGCTGGAGATGATTTTGTTAAGCAGGTTCATGATTATTTCAGGAAGACCAGCATAGAAATTCTTGAGCAGAACATTGTGAAGAAGAATTCAGAGCTCGAGTTTGTAATAACCCTGCCAACGCCTGTTGGTGCTGTAACATATTACTGCAAGGCAAAATCCAAGAAAAAGCCATCTGATGCGGACCTTGCCTCTGCATTTGTCCAGGGGCAGCTCAAAAAGCTTCCAGTGCTGTTTCTCACTCCTGGAGAGCTCACAAAGCGCGCAAAGGACATGCTTGGCAAGGAATTCAAGAATCTTATTGTAAAAAAGATTTAACATGGGCACAAAGCTGAAAGACCTGGTTGTGAAGCGGGCAATATCCTTGGAGCAGTTAGAAGGCAAAGTGCTTGTTGTTGATGCCTCTAATTTTCTTTACCAGTTTCTATCTTCAATAAGGGCAAGGGACGGTTCCTTGTTTACTGATTCTAAAGGCAGGGTAACAAGCCATCTTATAGGATTATTCTCAAGAACCACTAATCTTATGCAGCAAGGCATTAAGCTTGCATATGTGTTTGACGGCAAGCCTCCTGAGATGAAGAACCTTGAAGTTGAAAAAAGAAAAAAGGCAAAGCAGGAGGCAGCAAGGCTTTACAAAGAAGCAGTTAAAAAAGAGGACATTTATGAGATGAGGAAATATGCAGCAAGGACATCAAGGCTTTCTGATGAAATGGTTGAGGATGCAAAGCTGCTGGTGAAAGCCCTTGGCTTGCCGGTCATACAGGCTCCTTCAGAGGCAGAAGCCCAGGCATCGCACATGACAAAAAAAGCGAAGGCATTTGCTGTTGTTTCAGAGGACTATGACTCTATTATTTTTGGAGCAGAACGGCTTGTTAGGAACCTTTCCATAACAGGAAGAAAAAAGATGCCAGGACAAATGGCATACATAAAGACAGAGCCAGAACTCATAGAACTAAAGCAGACGCTAAAAGAACTCGGGGTAAGTCAGGACCAGATCATTTACTTGGCAATGCTTGTTGGCACTGATTATAATCCAAACGGGGTCAAGGGCATAGGGCCGAAAAAGGCATTGCAGCTTGTTAAAGAGTTTAAGGAACCTGAAAAGCTTTTTTCTGAGGCGAAGTGGAGCGATTTCTTTGATTTCTCATGGCAGGAGGTTTATGGAATAATAAAAAACATGCCTGTAACTGACAAATTTGAGCTCACATGGACTCCACCAGACAAGCAGAGAATCATAAAGCTTCTGGTTGATGAGCACGACTTTTCAATGGAAAGGCTTGAAAAGGGGCTTAACATCAAAGTAAAAAAAGACCAGCAAAGCCTGAGCAGGTTCTTCTAAAATGCTAACATCAAAGCTTCCTCTGAAAAAGGCAGAGACTGTTAAGAAGTTTTTAATCAGGAATAATTTGTTTAGTAGTGATTATGCCCTTGCCAAAGATAAGGCATTCATATACTTTCCTGTAACAAAAAGAGCTGACATTAAAAAAAGATTTCCTTTTGTAAATTTTGTTGATAAAAAATTAAAAAAAACAGAAAAACACACTCCACAAGATTGTCTTAAAACATTTCTCTCAAAAAAAGAATTGCAAATACTGGGAACAAGCTTTGATATTGTTGGGAATATTCTCATACTTGAACTCCCAAAAGAGCTGTCAAAAAAAGAGAAACAAATAGCCAAGGCATTCCTGAAGCTGAAAAACATAAGCACAGTTGTCAAGAAAGCAAGTTTCCACAGCGGAGAGTTTAGACTGCAGAAATACAAAGTGCTGGCAGGAGCAAACAGCAAAGAAACAATACACACAGAGAACAAAGCCAGAATTAAGCTAAATATAGAGCAAACGTATTTCTCCCCGAGATTAGCCACAGAACGCTTAAGGATAGCAAATCTTGTAAAGCCAGGAGAGAGTGTTCTTGTTATGTTCTCTGGATGCGGGCCTTATGTTTTGGTTATTGCAAAGAACTCAAAGCCCTCAGTAATATATGGAATTGAAATCAACAAGAAAGCCCATGAATATGCCTCGGAAAATGTTAGAATCAATAAAATAAACAATGCTGCCTTGTTTAATGGTGATGTAAGAGACGTTATGCCTAAGCTTAACAAGAAATTTGATAGGATAATCATGCCTTTGCCAAAAACAGGGCAGGATTTCCTGGATGTTGCCTTTAAGGCATCAAAAAAAGGAACAATAATCCATTTTTATGACTTCTCGCAAGAGGGAAATTTTCCAAAAGCGTCAGTGGAGAAAATAAAAACCGCGTGCAATAAAGCCAATAAAAAATTCAAAATACTTAAATCAGTCAAATGCGGCCAGTCAGCTCCAAGGGAATTTAGGGTTTGCGTTGATTTCAGAATGCTATAGTTTTTTATTGTGTTGATTTGGTTATTTTAACGTTTTTCACCAGTACAGGAGCCAGCGTAACAGGAGTATCAACTTCCCAACCCATGACTTGCGAGCTTTGTTTGCCCATCTCCACACAATTCTTCATTATGTTTATCATGTTGTCGCTTATCCTTATGTCTTTCACGCTGCCCATGATTTTTCCATTTTTTATGTAGAAGATTCCATCTCTTGGTATTGTTGAGAAGTCTCCTGTTGCATAATTTTGGAAGCGGGTGTACCAGATATTTGTTACAATTAATCCGTTCTTAACATTTTTAATCATTTCATCCCTGTTCATGCTCCCTTCTTTCAGGTAAAGATTTATAGGCCTCGGCGATATAAGGCCAGCACTTGCTGTTGTTTTTGTTTTATGCCTTTTTGCTGTTGATGTGTTGTGAAGGTATGTTTTCAGGATTCCGTTTTCTATTATCATGTTTCTTTGCGTTGGAACTCCTTCTGCGTCAAATTGCACAGACCCAAAGCCTTCAGGCATTGTGGGGTCATCAAGTAAACTGAATTTGCTTGATGCAACCCTTTTGTTTATCTGGTTGTTAAGGAAAGACAGCCCGGATTCAACATTGAATATTGATGCGGAGGAGCCAACTGTTGCCAGGAGGTTTGCAAATGGCAGTGGCTCAAATATGACCTCATACATGCCTGGCTTTCCCTGCTCAGGATTAAGGGCATTCTTTGCTATGATTGCAGCATCTTCTGCTGTTTTCTCAACATCAAAATTCTTCAAGACTCTGGAAACACACACTTTATGCCCTGAAGCGTCCTTCTCAGCAAGAGCCCTTAATGAGAGATAGAGGTGCGTTCCCTTT
>CAYGWL010000059.1:0-1725 GCA_964353575.1 uncultured Methanosarcinales archaeon
TTCCTGATTGCATGGATTGCATGGCTTGTTGGAAACATAACCTCTGTTGTGCTTATTGTTGCGGCAATAGAATACCTGCTTCCGTTCAAGGAGCTTCAGGTTTTAAAGATAGTGATAAGCGTGCTCTTCATAATAATCCTCAACTTCATAGCCTTTGTTGGAATAGAGGCAAGCGCCTTTACCCTGATTGCATTTGCCTTAATAATGGTTGGTGTGGTTGCAGCAGTGATTGTGAGAGGGCTCTTGTTTGTGAATACAGCCAACTTATCACCCCTCCTGCTTTACCAAAGTCCTTTGCTGAATCTTTCAGCCATATTCGTGACTATCTTCTTTATTGCAGAAACATTCTTTGGGTGGGAGTCAGTAACATACCTTGCTGAAGAGACAAAAGAGCCTGAGAAGGTTGTGCCAAGGGCGCTGATATTAGGGACACTGCTTGTGGCAGTGCTGGGAATAGCCCTTTGCTTTGTGATACTTGGCATAATTCCCTGGAGAGAACTTGCAGGAGCAAGCGCCCCTCTTTCAAACATATCAGAAATCCTCTTCGGAAGCCTTGGAAAGGACATATTGAGCATAGGAATATTCTTAACATTGCTTGGCTCTGCAGCAGGAAGCATAATAACCATGCCAAGGCTTTTGCTTGCACTAGCCAGAGACAAGCTTTTCCTGAGCCACTTCAAGAACCTGCACGCAAGATTCAACACTCCTCACTTAGCAATAATATTCCAGACAATAATACTTGTCATAATCCTCTTAATGGGGTTCGGAAGGTATGAAATCCTGCTGAGTTTGCTTGTCCCATTAGCCCTTATAATGTACATCTCAGTTTTGTTGGCGCTTCCAATACTCAGGATAAAGAAGCCCTTTGAGGCAAGGCCTTTCAAAGTTCCTTTAGGAAGAATAATCCCCTTGTTTGTTATGGCGTTCTTTGTGATAGTGATGTGTGTGTGGATAAAAACAGTTCCCAATGCAATAAATATGTTAAAGCTTAGTGTATCAACCATACTCTTTGCATTTCCCCTCTACTTTTTGGTTGAGCTTTACTATGACCCCAAGATGATAACCAGCGTAAACGACATATTTTCCCATGTTACACTTTTCACAGAAAGATTTTCTTTGCCAAAAGAAATAAGACAAAGGGCAATTATTCTGCTTGGAGAATTAAGCGGGAAAACTGTCCTGGAATTTGGGTGCGGAATAGGCACAATAACCATGCCCCTGCTGAAGGCAGTTGGTTCGCGCGGCATGGTTTATGCAACCCACTTCTCAAGAAACGACTTGAAAATAGTCAGGAAAAGGTATGAGCTAAAGAACTGGATGTCTGAAGAAAGGGAGCTCGGAAACATAAAGCTTGTGCATGATGAGGAGCACTTCCACAGGCTTCATCCTGAGATAAAGTATGCTGACGCAGTGGTCTCAGTAGGCATGCTATCATACCTCCAGAACCCGAGGGAGATACTTGAGCAGATATACCAGATAATGCCCATAGACGGAAGAATATGCCTTGTAGAATACTCTGACTACTTCCATATCATACCCAATGCAGAGTGGCTATCCAGCGAAGCCAAGATAGAAAGAATGTTCAGGGGCATAGGATTCTCAGTAAGGGTCATGAAAAAGAAAGGATCTCTGTGGAACTACATCTTCATCTACGGCATAAAATCAGGGACAGACATACCCTTTATTTGAGAATAAAAATATAGGTAATAATAAAAATAAAAAAAG
>CAYGWL010000060.1:0-1707 GCA_964353575.1 uncultured Methanosarcinales archaeon
CCCTTAACTCTTTAAAGGGAGGAGAAAATAAGTTCAGCAATGCTGAACCTCGGCTGGCACTTTTCTTATTATTTTTATTCTTTAATTGTTAATTATTTTTTTTATTGTTACCTTGTCTTAATTTTAATCATGTGGCGCAAAAAAAGAACAAACAAAGCTAAATCTTATTTGGCATGAGTATAGGGATGCCATCTCTTATTGGGTATTTGGCTTTGCACTTTATGCATACAAGCCCTGTCTTTTCCTTATTGTAAACCAGGTCAGCCTTGCAGTCAGGACAAGCCAGTATCCTGAACAGCTCCTTGGGTATAGGGTCTTTCATTTTAATAGCAGTATTGGTGCTCAACTTTTAAAACTTTCTAAAATTTCAAGAAAGACTGAATGTTTGCTTGCTGAGTTGAATCTTCTGCTTTTTAATGTTTTTGGGAGTTATGAGGTTGTATAAAGAATCCTTATTTATTAACATTCTATTTCAATCATTTTATCATTTATATTAATCCACTTATGGCATTGTTCTGCTTTAACTATTCCTATGCAAATAGAATACCTATGTCCATCCGCTGCAAGGTTATCAACTAATGTAAGCTCACTTCCTAGACAATCACAGTATCTTTGCGGATTTCCAAATGTATCCCCACCACTCAAGGAATCACAACTATGAATTAATAATTTAAATAAAACTAATGATATTGAGATAATGATTAAAACTATAATTAATATTTTAACCCTTTTTGATAACATTAGCTTCTTTTTATGAATTTAAGTTTTTAAATGTTTCGTTAATCCGCGCGGCAGCCTTAACGATCGTAGGACTTTGTGATAGTTTCAACTCAGCCATTTCAAATCATTAAATTTATATACCAGTTCCTTATAAATTTCCATCATGGTGGTGGTAGAGCACTGCCTCGGAAAGGGGCGGGTTAAAAAAGAGGTTGATACTTGGCTGAAGCTTGCGCTTCTGAACCAGATTGGAGGATACTTTATCTTTCCTGTTAATGGCAATGATTCCGTCTACGATGGATTGTTTGTATACGACCATTCAGAAGAAGAGATGTATAAGGTGGTTGACAGCATAGACATAAAGGATTTTAATGCCAACAGTGTTGTTAATAATTTTTCAGATTTTGATATTATTGACAATAAAAATGATAAAGTGAAAAACAAGATAAGCTTCTTTGTGCCTTATCACTATGATTCTCTGGTTATCCACGGCGATAAAGAAAACAGCTTCACCGTAAACCTTGATGTTAAAAAGAGCTACGACAGCAGGGAATGGGGAAGGTACTATGAGTTTGTTGAGGAAAAAGACAGCAAGGTTGTTATTAAATTCACAAAAAAGAGTGACAAGAAAGAGGACAAGACGCACGGAATGAAAGAGTTTACTTACTTTATTGTTGTCAGCACTGACGGCAAAATCAGAAAACTCAACGAGTGGAAGAAGAGGTTTTACGACTTTGACAGGAAAAGAAATGACCCCTGCGAGAGATTTGTTTACTCAGCTGTAAGCCTTGAAGGAAAGAATATTGTTATAAGCGTCAGTAAAAGGCAGGATGTGGCGGTAAATGATAATGACTATGTAAGCAAAAACATCAGCAAATTGGAAACATTGCAAAGGCAAGAACTTTCAGATTTAATGAAAATAAAAACAAGCACCAAAGACAAGAACATTGATTTTGCCTACAAGTGCGCTATGCACAACCTCAATAA
>CAYGWL010000061.1:0-2412 GCA_964353575.1 uncultured Methanosarcinales archaeon
ACTCTCACAGCCCGCCAAATTCAGCCAAATCATTGATAATGAAAAGCCCGGCAAAACCAAAACCACAAAATATATATAGGTTTGAATTGAATTGTGCCTTTGTGCATGAAAATGAGGTGATTCTATGCAAATCAAGCTTACAAAAAAACCTAAGAATCCCACAATAATAAACGGGTTTCCTGGGTTCGGCATGGTCGGGACAATAGCAACTGAATTCTTGATAGACCATCTCCAGACAGAGCAGATAGGCAAGATACTCTTTGAAGACATGCCTGCAATCGTGGCTATACACAGCGGCAACCTGGTTGAGCCATTTGGAATATTCTACAACAAGAAATACAACATAGTCATAGTCCACACAATAAGCGGGCTGAAGGGAACAGAATGGAAGATATGTGATGCAATAATCCAACTGGCTACAGACCTGGAAGCCAAGGAAATAATAAGCCTTGAGGGTGTTGGAACCACTGTTGAAACAGGAGAGCCGGACACATTCTACTTCACAGGCGACACAGCCAGAAAAAGCAAGCTGGAGAAGCTAAAGCTCAAACAGCTGAAGGAAGGCATAATCATGGGAGTGACATCTGCCCTTATTCTTAAAGAGGAGGAAGTGCCAATTGTATGCCTATTTTCAGAAACGCACACAAACCTGCCGGACAGCACTGCTGCTGCAAACATAATAAAGGCCTTGGACGCCTATCTTGGCCTTGAGGTTGACTACAAGCCATTGTTTGAAATGGCTAAGAAGTTTGAGGACAAGCTCAAAGGCATAATGCAGCAGAGCAAGGTTGCTGAACAGCAGAGAGACAAGAAGGCAATGAGCTATGTTGGTTAAAGATTCTTTTCGTTGAAAATCTATTGACCAAAAATATTATAAGCAAGCTCTAAAAATGTGTTTCTCATGCCCCAAACAAAGGTCATCAGCGTCAGGAAGAAGTCAGGGAAAAAGATTATTGGGGATACTGTAAGCAAGAGCCTCGACCACTCAATTCTTGATGGAGGATTCTACTCTGTCATGGTAGGCTTTGGTGAAAGATTCATAAACCCGCTTGCAGTTGCCCTTAACGCAACAGCCCAGCAGATAGGATTTCTGGCATCAATCCCCCAGCTCCTGGCTGCCATATTCCAGCTCTTCAGCGTAGACATAACCGACAAGCTAAAGAAAAGAAAGTTCTTGGTGATAAGATTTGCATTACTACAAGCATTCACATGGGCATTTTTTCTTTCTATAGCGCTTTTCTTTAGGAATGTTTGGCTCTTGATACTTGTTTTTACACTTTACACAGTATTTGGATCATTTGGAAACGCTCCTTGGAGCAGCTGGATGGGCGACCTTATTGAAGAGGACAAAAGAGGAAGATATTTTGGAAAAAGGAACATGATAGTCAATGCAGTGCTTGTTACAGCGTTCATCCTTGCAGGAATCATAATGAACTTTTTCACAAATATAAATGTCTTTGCAGGTTTTGCAATCTTGTTCTGTGTTGCCTTCTTTTCAAGGATTATATCCGCATACTTCCTGAGCAGGATGTACGAGCCAAACTATAAAGTAAAAAGAGAGGCATACTTCAGCATTTGGAGCTTTGTGAGTAAGATGGCTTCAAACAATTTCGGAAGGTTTGTCCTCTTTCTCTCACTTTTCTCGTTTGCAGTCAACTTCGCAAATCCTTTTTATGCTGTTTACATGCTTAGAGACCTGAACTTCAGCTATGTAACATATACCATAATCGTAAGTTCAAACCTCATTGCCCAATTCCTCTCAATGAACTACTGGGGAAAGCTCAGCGACAGATTCGGAAACAGGACAATATTCGGGGTAACAGGCTTTTTGATACCAGTCATTCCAATATTCTGGTTATTCTCCCCGAATCCAGCCTACATTGTGCTCATACAGCTCTTCAACGGCTTTGTGTGGTCAGGATTCAACCTCGCAACAGGAAACTACTTTTTTGATGCAGTAACTCCCCAGAAAAGAGCGCGGTGCGTTTCCTATTACAATCTCTTGAACGGTGTTGCAATATTCTTTGGCGCATCCTTGGGAGGAATACTAGCCATGCAAATTGGGCCTTGGTTCTTCTTTATATCAAAATACCAGGACATATTCCTACTGTCAGGTTTCATGAGGCTTTTAGTAGCAGTAGCTTTCATCCCAATACTGCATGAAGTCAGACTATCCAAAGTACCTGTAGAAAAACATCTTGTTCTCAAGCTGGTGACAATAGGGCCCATGAAAGAGTTCGCCTTCGGGCTGAAAAGAACAGTATACCACATGGACCACATGAGAAAGCAGGTAGGGGACGGATTCTTTTTTGAAGTGGACAAGTTCCTCGAGGATTTAAAGTATTATAAAAAAACAAGAAAGAAAAATCTAAAGAAATATAAAATAAAATAAAAAAACCCTTAAATTATATT
>CAYGWL010000062.1:0-21909 GCA_964353575.1 uncultured Methanosarcinales archaeon
AACAAGTATAGCTGCTATGAGTATTATTGCCAGTGTGCGGTTTGAAAGGTCATCCATTATCCACCACCTCCAGGAACTGCTGCAGGCGGAATTTGCTGCGGCAGCACTTCGAGTGCAAGGGTTGCTGATTTTGGCTCTGAAACTGGCTGGCTAGTTCTGACAATATTCTCAACAATACTTAAAGTCATCCAGGTTCCAAGAACAGAAATAACCAATGCAAGTATAACAAGAATTACAACCAACCTCTTTTCAACATCTTTTTCAGCCATATTCAAACCTCCTCTTTTTCAAAAAACAAAATATTTTGGTATACCTTTAACTACCCTAGTATAAAAACTTTTCTATTATGGAGTATTGTAGAAGTCTTCTGGCTATTATAGTTCAAGAAAGCTGGACTAATATGAATATGAAAGCAAGCCCCTTTTCTTGCTCCTTAATAACAGCAAAACATTTGAGACAATGAGCACCAACACCAGAATTATGAGCATGTAAATAATTTTGATTACAGCATTGTTGGCAGGAGGAGCAGCAAGTGGTGATACAATTATCCTGTTCTGCTCAAGCTTTATGTCAAAGAGCTTGCTTGAGGTCTTTCCAAGATAATTCAAAGCAAGGTCCATTTTATAATTGCCAGGAATAGTTTTTGTGGTGTCCCAGTTGACCTCAAAGCTCTCCTTCCAAAATGCTGAAATATTTGTTAGGGTTTTTTTGTGGCTTAAGCACTCCTTTCCTTGGCTGTCTGTAATTGTTGTTACTACATATACATCTGGTATTTGGGTGTTCCAGTTGTTGGCAAGGAGTATGTCAAACTTTGCTATTCCTCCTAATCTGAAGTTTTCAACGCTTATTGATTCAATCTCAATAGAGAACTCTCCCAGTGTGAAGGGCTTCCTGTCCTTTGTATTGAATTCATCGTATACAAGGGTTGCTTCTGCCACATACTCTCCAGAGCCAATGTCAGGCGTCCAAGGAATAAGGACCCCTGCCTTCTGCTTTGAATCCAGGCTGAACTCTTCACCAATCAAGGTTTTAAGCTTGTTGTTCAATGGTCCGTAAACATTGATAACCACATAGCCCGTGAGTATCTTTTCTGTTCCAAGATTACTAACTTCTATATCAAAATTACCCTGCTTGTTTAGTTCAAAATGTGGTGCCACAATCTTTATCTCAGCATACTTGCCAGTGTAAGGAACAAAAACCTTAAGCTTGGAAGTCACTATTAAAGAATCATTCTCTGGTGTTTCTTCTTCATGTTTTTCTGGGATTCCCATTATCACAATATTTGTCTCGTATCTTCCTTGTTTTTCAAGTTTATCAGGCAGGTTAATCATATAGGCTGTTTTTCTCTGTGCTTCAGAGCTGCTCATTTGTATCAATGGTTCTTGAATTGAAATGTACTGTGCTAGCTCTCCTTCTGCATATATTACAAGAGTCATGTCTTTGTCTTCATTGTTTATGATTGTGAGATTAATTAAATGCTGAGAGTCAGGGCTGAAGATTATGTCTATTGAGCTGGGAGCAACTCCTAATCCAGATACGCCATCAGCCTGCTTTTCATACCCTTTTACAATATTTCCTGTTATAAAAGGGATTTCTGTTTCATACTCTATCATATACTCCGCTGATTTGTTTAGAGCCAGTGCTTTGTCTTGTGTTAAAAGCTCTGTTACAAAGACCTCTTTTCCTTCTGCAAGATTTTTTACAGACACGCTTATTGCTGAGTGTGGCAAATTGATATCACTTTCATTCTTAATAATCCCCACCCATTTTACAGGCATAACCCTGCTTGTTGTTTGTGTGGTTGCTTCTTCTACTGGTATTGCACCAGACTCTTTTATGCTGGTTACATTTGTAGTGTATGATAAGTTCAAGCCAATTGCCCCTGTTATCTGATTAAGGTTTGCTGGCTGTAGAAGCGCTGCTAATGCTATTAACATAATGGTAGCCAGGATTACTAAAGACCTTTCTATGCGCTCTAGCTTGATGCGATTCTCTTGTCTTCCTACTTTCAGTTTCTTACTATGTTTTACCATACCTTCCCTTTGCTCTTTGATAAATAATCCAAATGGATGCTGTACAAAAACTTAAAAACAACAAGCCCTTTTTCTTGTTCCTAAGCAGCATAAGAACATTGATGACTATAAGTGCCCCAACTAAAATTATAAGTATGTAAACAATCCTCATTATAGTGGTCTGAACAGCAGGAGCAACAGCTGCTGCTGAAACAAGAATCCTGTTCTGCTCAACACTTATGTCAAAGAGCTTTCTTGAAGTCTTTCCGAGGTAATTCAAGACAATGTCTAATTTGTAAGGTCCTGGAAGAACCTTTGAGGTGTCCCAATAAGCCTCTAACTTCTCTCTTCCAAAGGCAGGAACATCAAGAGCAGCTGTTTTGAATTGCAAGTATTCTGTTCCTTTATTGTCAGTAACAGTTGTCGTAGCATAGACATTTGGTATTGGAGTGTTCCAGTTGTTGGCAACGAGTATGTCAAACTTTGCTATGCCTCCTAATCTGAAGTTTTCAACACTTATTGACTCAATACTTACAGAAAGCTCTCCTAAGGTGAAGGCTTTCTTTTCCTTTGTTTCTTTTTCATCATAGACAAGGGTCGCCTCTGCCACATACTCTCCAGAGCTGATGTCAGGGGTCCAAGGAACAACAACAACTGTTTTCTGCTTTGAATCCAGGCTGAATTCTTTACTTGTCAAGGTTTTTATCTTATTATTAAGAGGACCATAAATATCAATAACAACATAACCTGTAAGTATCTTTTCTGTTCCTAAATTGTGTACCTCAACTGCAAAGTTGCTTTCTTTGTTAAGCTCAAAGTGCGGAGCCATGAGCTTTATCTCAGCATACTTGCCTGTATAAGGAACAAAGAGATTGAGCTTAGAGATTATTGCCAAAGAAGCACCAACTGCGGTTTCTCCTCCAGTTGTTTTTGGAATCTCCCTTATCACTATATTTGTCTCATGCAGCCCCTGCTTGTCAATCTTTGAGGGCATGCTCACTTTGTAGCTTGTCTTCACCTTCTGCTGTGAGCTGCTTATGTCTATGAGCGGTTCTGATATTGAGATGTATTCTGCCAGTTCACCCTCAGCATAAATCACAACAGTAATGTCCCTGTTGTCATTATTCAAGATAGCCATCTCAACAGACTGCTCAGAGTTAGGGCTGAAAACCATGTCAGTAGAGCTTGGCGCAACACCCAATGCAAGGACATTGCTGGAAATCATTATTGTTATTAATATCAAAAATAATGAGAATATTAAATATTTACAAGATTTCTCTTTCCTATTTCTAATCATTGTTTTCATGCAGGGCTCTCCTCCCACCAGAGCACTAAGTATGATGTCTTGTTGCCTGCTGGCTCACTGCTTGGAGCAGTAATTCTAACATCAATCTCAGCAGTGTCATTATTGTCAGTATAGTTCAAATCCTTGATGAAGCTTGTAAGATTAGTTGAAGGAACATTGGTCCATGTTGTTACTGAATTGTTCCAATTAAAGCTGTTGTTCTCTGTGCTGTTATCTACTTTTATTTGGAAGTATGATGTGCCTAATGCCTGCTGCGTCCATAAGCTTTGGTTAGCGCTTATATTAACCAGTGAAGCCCACCACGTGCCGTCATTCTGCACAAGTATTGGCGCAGGGTCATTATCATCTGTTGCATAGGTGTTGCCAATACTGACTGATCCGAACTGTATGCTGTTTACTGGCAGGCTTATTGCAACAGACTTTACAACACTGAAGTTCCACTCAGAGCTATTAACACTATAACCAGCCAAGCTGTCATTAGCGCTAACCCTCCACCAATAAGTTGCTATTTCAAGCTCATTAAGAGCATCATAATAATTATTGCTCAATCCATACTCATTGATTGTCTGGTCAGCAGTTCCAGTAAGATTCTCAGTCAAGCTAACATGCAAATGATATGTTATTAAGTCATGGTCTGCATCAGTGCTTGCTATCCAATTAAATCTTGGAGTCCTGTTGGTAAATGTGTAATCACTTGCCTCAGGATAACTCAGACTAGGAGCTGTTGGAGGGGTATTGGCAACAGTGAAGCAGCTCCAGTCAGTCTTGTTAACATTATTACTTGTATCATTAAACCAGAATCTGGCGCAGGTGTAGTTGCCCCTGGTAACTGCTATTGTTATCTGTTTGCTGACATTATAGTTCTTGACACTGCTGCCAAAGGCAATTATGCTCTGATTCTTCAGAACAGGTAAGCCACTTGAGGTTGTTGTTGCGTTTTCTTCTAGCCAAGCATAACTCAAACCAACATTATCGCTTATGTTAGTAGTCCAATTAACAATCCCATTAACCTTAGTAACAGTTGAAGCATTGTTGTAGATATTGGTCCAAGTTGGTTCAAGGGAGTCATGGGTCATGTTACAGCAAACCTTCATCTGATATGGATCTGAGACGCAGTCAGCTAAGTGGTTGTTGCTTTCATTAGCTTTTTCTAGGAAACTGATTGAGGCTAAGCAGGAATCATGGTTAGAGCAACTCGTTCCATAGCTACAGCTGACTGCATATCCAGTTGTGTTCGTTCCCACGCATATACCATAAGGATAATTTGACACATTATTCAGCTCAACATGCGCATTGCTTGTGTCAGAGGCATGCAGTATTGCTGTATAGATTCCGTAGCACCTTGTTATGTTCAAGATGCTCCCTCCATTGCATAAGAGATTGTATGTATAGTTTCTATTGCTTTGGTTGCTCAGCTCAACATGCGCATTGCTCAGACCACTCATTCTTGCTATCTCTGTTGCTGTTGTAACATTTTGCTCAGTTACCATACAGTAGTCTGTTACAAAGCATTCTAGTGAGGTTTCATTCTGATTGTTTGTTGTATCATTAAACCAAAATTTACCACAGACATATCTTTTTGGTTCTGCGGTTATTATATATGATTCATTAACAGTTGTTGAAGTTCCTGATAATGCAACCCTGGTTTTGTTTGCCCATGTTCCTGTGTCATTAGTTTCAAGATAAGCATAGCTGAGTCCTACATCTTCTTGCAGATTCCCTCCCCAGCTTATATTGAAACCTTTTATAGCACCTTTAGTTGAGGTATTGCTCATGCCAGTGTAAGTTGGCGATTTTACATCTATTATGTTGAAGCAGCTCCAGCTTGTAACGTTTATGTTGTTTGATGTATCGTTGAACCAGAATCTGGCGCAGGTGTAGTTTCCTTCTTTTACTGCTATGGTTATTTGTTGGCTTACGTTTTTGTTTTTTGAGTTTCCTAGGTTGATTATGGTCTGGTTGTTTAGTTTTGGTAGTCCGTTTGATGTTGTGGTTGCGTTTTCTTCCAACCATGCATAGCTTAGGCTCATGTCGTCTGAGATGTTTACTGTCCAGTTTATTGCTGAGTTAACGGTTGTTGTGCTTGTAGCATTGTTGTATATGCTTTTGTTTGTTTGTGGTGCTTGAAAGTCAGCATACTTATAATTGGCTGATGTGTAGCTTGCTGATGGGTCGTATGCGTCGTGTGCTCTGCATCTGTAGTAGTATACTCCGCTTTGTGTTAGTGTCCATGCGTATGTGTTTGTGGTTGTGTTTTGTTTTAGTGTGGTTGGTGTTGTGCTTGTGTCTCCATAAATTTCATAATAAACAGTATCGCTGTCTGTGTCTGTTACTGCTGCGCAAGTTATGCTTATTGAGTTTGTGGTTTGGTTTCCTGATGCTGGTGTTATTGATGCTGGTGTTGGTGGCGGCGTGTTAGCAACAGTAAAACAGCTTTGGTTGGTTTCATTAGCATGATTGGTCATATCACTAAACCAGATTTTTCCGCAGGTATAGTTTCCACGCTTTCTTGTAATGGTTTTTGAGTAGCTGAAGTTGTAGCTTGTCCCTGAAATTGTGATTACAGTTTCATTAGCCCAGCTTCCGGAGTTGTTAGTTTCTAGTCTTGCTTGACTTAGTCTAATATTGTCACTTATGTTTGCTGTCCAATTAACAACGCCATTAATCTTTGTGACAGTTGAGGCATTGTTGTAGATGTTGTTCCAGGTTGGTTGTGTGGTGTCTATTGTGAAGTTGTATGTTGCATTTAGTATGCTTCCTGTGTAGTTGCTTAGTGTTGCGTCATTGTTATCCGTGACTATTGCAATTACTCTGTAAGTTCCGTCACCATTGCTTGCATTAGCAGTTGTGTTCCATTTGTCGTTGAACAGAGTGTCTAGTTTTAGTTCTGTTCCTGCTGTTATTCTTCTTGGTGTTGTGTCATTAACTACAACATCATCATCAACCCATACTCCTGTGGCTGTGTTGTAGTATTGGACTTTCATCAAGACATAGATTGAGATGTTTGTGCTTCCTTTGTTTACTATTTTGCTTTGGTTTGCTTCTGCTGCTCCTATTCTGAAGCATGTGTTGCTGCTTTCGTTTGCGCTGTTTTCTGAGTCGTTGAACCAGAATCTTGCGCATACATATTTTCCTTCGTTGGCGTTTATTATATGTGTCTCATTAAGTGTTGCTGAGTTTCCTGACATGTCTATTAGTGTTTGGTTTGTCCATGTTCCTGTGTCATTTGTTTCCAGGTAGGCAAAGTCTAGGTTGTAGTTGTCTGCGAGGTTTATTCCGAAGCTTACATTGTCTCTTGGCTTTGGTTCTCCTGATGCATTGTTGGTTATTGAGGTCCATGATGGTGGCGGGCAGCTTCCATCCCATATAGTGCCATCTGGCTTGTAAGTAGTCCAGTTAGCCATGCTTGTTGAGGTTACGTATGCCATGACGAAGTTGTCATCGCATAAGCCTATGCCTGTTGCTGTTGCTTCTGAAGCGACTGCTTCATACCTTCGTGCTGTTGTTGCTGCATCTGTTTCTGAGGAGATTTCTGATGTGACACCTGTTTGGTTAACACGATAGGTTCTGAAAGTGGCGTCTGCGGAAGCTTCGTCAAACCATCCTATTACGAATGCTGTGCTGTTCAAAGCAGAAACAGAAACAGAAGAATAAGTACCAGCATCTGTGTCTGCATCAATCTCAGCAGAGATAGCAGTTCCAGAAGCATAATACGTCCTGAAAGTAGCATCATCATCAGTATAGTCGTACCATCCAATAACGAAAGCAGTGCTGTTGAAAGCAGAGACGCTAACAGATTCAGAAGCACTAACATCTGTGTCAGCATCAGTTGCAGCAGTCAAAACATCACCATTTATAGTGTAAACTGCGAAAGTAGCATCATCATCAGTATAGTCGTACCATCCAATAACGAAAGCAGTGCTGTTGAAAGCAGAAACGTCAACAGAATAAGAAGCGCTAACATCTGTGTCTGCATCAATCTCAGCAGAGATAGCAGTTCCAGAAGCATAATACGTCCGGAAAGTAGCATCACCATCAGTATTATCAAACCATCCAATAACGAAAGCAGTGCTGTTGAAAGCAGAGACGCTAACAGCATGAGAATAATCAATATCTGTGTCTGCATCAGTTGCAGCAGTCAAAACATCACCATTTATAGTGTAAACTGCGAAAGTAGCATCAAAATCACCTTCGTCATACCATCCAATAACAAAAGCAGTGCTGTTCAGAGCAGAAACGCCAACAGATTTGAAACCGCAATTCGCAGTAGAAGTATCAACATCTTTCTCAGCAGTAACTACCGATCCGTTAGCATTAAAAACTTGAAAACTTGTGTCTCCGTTGGTGTAATCACAATACGCCACAACAAAAATGTTGCTAGTAATGGGAGTGACAGTCACTGCATCAACATCAGCAGAAGTAAATTTTACGATAGGGTCAAGATTAAAAGCTTTGCCAGAAAGATTACCAAGAACTATGCTTGAAGAATTAACACTAACACTGAAACCCAAATCTATCAGGTCTTGGAAGCTTACCTGAACAGCACCACTACTCTCCTCATCACCAAAATAGAAGCTTGTGTTATCATAAGTAATGTCTGTTCCATTTACAATGTTGAAGCATAGTTCATTGATTTGTGTTTTGATTATTGTTGGTGTGCTTATGTTTAGGCTGAATTTGTAGCTGTTGTTTGTTCTGGAAGCATCGCTTTCTGTTGTTATTGATGATTTTAGCGAGATTTGCGAGAGGTCTTTTAGACTGAATTTTGTTCCTTGGTAGTTTGCGCACGGCTCAAGCCAGATGTTTTGTCCTAATCCGCTTATTTTGAAGTTGTTGTTCTCATAAGTCATTTTTACTGCTTCTAGGAAGTCTGTTCTTTGAGGTTTTATGAAGCTGTTTATTGGATTTGATGTGTCTTTTGTTGTTCTGGTTTGTGCTGTTATTTGGTTGTTGTTTTTATTGGTGTTTTTGTTGTCAATAGTTCCAGTACTTATTTTATCATTAGTTTCGTTTTCATTATTTTTGTTTAATTCTTCAAGTTTTATTGTGAAATCACTATCTCCTGGCGGGTCTGTGAGATTTACTATTTCATTAGCGTCATAATAGTCTTTTACTGTTTTTACTTGTATTGTCGCGTTTATGTATAGTTCAAAGCTTCCTGTTTGTGAGCTGTTCATGTTGCCAGAGGTGTCATTGGCAAAGATTGTGTAAGAATATGTTCCGTTAGTGTAATTAAGGAATTTGAGTGTGTATGTGCTTCCGCTTCCTGTGTTGTTTGTGAAGTTCACAGCAACGTTACTTGGGTTGGTTATCTGGAATTTCACTGTTGATAATTGTATGTTGTCTGTTATTGTTGCGCTTATAGTTACATTTTCTCCCAATCCCTGAGGATCTGGAGTGTGTGTTACGCTTACGCTTGGCAGTGTTATATCCCCTACTGTGAAGCATGTGTTGTCACTTTCATTGGCATGGCTCCCTGTGTCATTAAACCAGTATCTTGCGCACACATTTTGTCCGCGGGTATTCCCAGTGATGTTGGTTATGTTGAGTGTTGTGCTTGTTCCGCTTATGTCTATTAGTGTGTAGTTTTTCCATGTTCCTGAGCCATTCATTTCCAGGTAAGCAAAGTCCAAGTTATAGGTACCTGCCAGGTTTATTCCAAAACTTACGTTTCCTCCTGTTAATGTTGTGGTGGAGGCGTTGTTTGTTATTGAAGTCCATGTTGGTGGTTGGTTGTTTATTGTGAAGCATGTGTTGCTAGTTTCATTGACATGGTTTTCTGAGTCATTAAACCAATACCTTGCGCACACATATTGTCCTGGAGTGTTCCTAGTTATGTTGGTTATGTTGAGTGTTGTTGATGTTGAGCCTGCAAGGTTTATGAGTGTGTAGTTTTTCCATGTTCCTGAACCGTTCATGCTTAGGTAAGCATAGCCCAATCCGTAGTTGTCAGCAAGATTTACTCCGAAGCTTACATTTCCTCCTTGTAATGTTACAGTGGAGGCGTTATTTGTTATTGAGGTCCAGCTTGGTGGCGGGCAGGTTCCGTCCCAGCTTGCTCCGCTGGCTGTGTATGTTGTCCAGTCAGCAGTGCTTGTGTCAATTACGTAAGCAGTCACAAAGTTGTCATCGCACAAGCCTATGCCTGTGGCTGCATCTTGAGAGGCAACATCTACACTTCTAAGACCAGTGCCGGAAACATCTATTTGACCAGATATGGTTCCGCCAATAGCATACATTGTTGCGACAGTGAGGTCATCGCTAGCATCATCATAATATCCAACAACCCAAGCAGTACTGTTCAAAGCAGCAGCAGAAACCATTTCAGAAGAATCAACAGAAGAATCAAGAGCAAGCAGCCCATAAATTTTGGTCCCGCTAGCATAATAAGTTGACCAGTTAATGTCTTGCGAAGCATTATCAAACCAGGTATAAGCAAAAGCAGTACTGTTTAAAGCAGCAACATCAACCACAAACATATTCGTGGCACCAATATCAGCGCTAGTCTGAGTATCAACATCCCAAGCAGCAGTCAAAACATTCCCCAAAATATCGTAAACAGCAACAGTAGTGTCATTCCTGTCACCAGTTCCGCTATCAAACCAACCATAAACCACAGCAGTGCTGTTAAAAGCCGAAACGCTAACACTTGCGGAAGCACTACCAAAACCAGGATCAACATCAATCTCGCCAGAAATAGCGGCTCCGGAAGCATAATAAGACCTGAAGCTGGCATCAAAATCAGTCATGTCATTCCATGCTACAACAAAGGCAGTGCTGTTAAGAGTCGAAACGCTAACACTATCACCACCATTACCTGCATCCGCATCCACAGTTATTGGAACAGTTATTGCAGTGCCGCTAACATCATAAACTCTGAAATAAACGTCCTCATCCTCACCATCATACCAAGCATAAACGAAAGCAGTGCTGTTAAATGCCGCAACACCAACTTCTTTGTGACCACAACTAGTGCCACCAACTACAAGAGTGGTGTTAACATCAGTCACTGATTTAATCACAGTCCCATCAGTATTATAAATAGCGAAAGAAGCATCATCAGCAGTTTCATCGCACCAAGCAATTACAAAGGTGTTTTCGCTCATTGGTGCAAGCTGAACTGCAGTTATAGAGTTTGTTGCGAAGGTTACTGTTGGGTCCAGATTTAATTCTTTTCCTGAAAGGTTGCTTATGATTATGGTTGTTGAGTTTATTTTTATGTTGAATCCTAGCGCTGTGAGGTCTTCAAAACCCACTCTTATTGCTCCACTGTTTGCTTCATCTCCAAAGTAGAAACTTGTGTTGTCATAGGTTATGTCTTTTCCATTAACAATGTTGAAGCATAGTTCATTGATTTGTGTTTTGATTATTGCTGATGTGCTTATGTTTAGGCTGAATTTGTAGCTGTCATTTACTCTGGAAGCATCGCTTTCTGTTGTTATTGATGATTTTAGCGAGATTTGCGGGATGTTTTTCAAACTATATTTTTGTCCTTGGTAGTTTGCGCACGGCTCAAGCCAGATGTTTTGTCCCAATCCGCTTATTCTGAAGTTGTTGTTTTCGTAAGTCATGTTGACTTTTTCTAAGAAGTCTGTTCTCTGTGTTATGAAAGAACGGCTTGTTATTGCTGAAATTTCTGCCTTTGGTTCCTCCTTCTCTCCAACATAGCCGCCAGAGTATCCGCTGAAGCTGTCAACAGAGAACCACATATGAGTTTCATTGTCATCAAAGATTATGCTTGTTGGATACCAGCTGCTGTTGCAGGTTAAGAGCTCAAAGTTAAATTCATCGCACTTAAAGACACTGCTGACATTGCCGTATTTTTCCAATACTATGTCCGCTCTTTCAATTTCTAGTGTGTTGAAAGCAACAACCTGCGCTGTTAAAGCTTGTGTGTCTGTTACTCCAACGAAAACATCTTGTATTGTACTGATGTTATCCAAGCCGCTTATGTTGATGTTATCCGCCACAAGGTTGTATTTATTGTCAACAATCTCAATATCCTTGAAGAAGGTTTCATTTTCTGCTGGCAACTCCTCCCCCCGTATTACCTTCTCATTAAGCTCTGCCAGCAGCCTGACTTCCTCACTTTGATTCAGTTCAGGAAGCGGTTTTGTTATATTGGTTTGATTTGTTGTTTGATTTGTTATTTCCGGCAGGGTGATGTTGGCTATTGGCGTTAAGTTTTCTTCAATAACTGTGTAGGTTATGTTCTTGATTATCAGAACACTATCTTTCAGGTCAATATTGAACTTGTAATACGCTTGCTCTAGTTCTGGCAGTTCGCAGGTTTCAGAGCACATGTTTTCAAAGCTTACTGGGATTATTAGCTCTTTCTCAACAAACTCTGCTGGCAGGGAGCTCCAGTCGCTGTAGTATACTTCTGCGTTTACCAGGTCTGCGTAGATGGTCTGGGCGCTTACAAGGTTCCTGTAAGTTGCCCCATACTTTCCAAAAGTTAAGTAGAAAGCTTCCTTCCACCCATCGCTTACTGGCTCAAGATTGAGGAAGTTGCAGCAGTGCTTTGCCCCAAAGCAGATGTCTGCTATGGTCAGGTTGTCCAGGCTTTCTATCTCCCATCTTGTGCAGAGATTGTTTGTGTCTACCTCCCAGGTGAAGGTGTTTTCTGCCACAAAGTCAATGGCTCCATAAATGCTTTCTATTCCATTGTCATCAGCATCAAAGGCAGTCCCTTTCTGGTGTTCAAGCTTTGTTTTTACTTTCTTTTCTTTATCATTACCGCCACTTTCATTTTTATCAATATCACTGGCTGTTCCTAAGTCACTGACTATGTAGCCGGTTATTTGCATTGACTCTTTTTCTTTCTTCAGATTTTCGCTGTTTAAAATCAGATATGTCTGGTTCTGTGTTTCTAATTTTATCTTTGCCTTTTCTCCGATTACTGTTCCTGAGACTTTTATTGAGGTTATTTTTCCATTATGCTCAGGAATCCAATTATAGGTGCTGGAAGAGTCAAATGTTTTGTCAATGGCTTGTGTGTAAGTTGAGATGTTTCCTTCAAAGCTTATCTGTTCGGTTATTGCTCCTGTTATGCTGTTGATGTTTGGCTGAGTGAAGGTCAGCAGCGCTACCAGCAATACTGTAATCAGAACTACTAATGGTTTCTCTATGTCTATTGGCTTTATGTGCTTCTGTATTATGTTTCTCTGGTATGAGGTATAGAGTTTTCTGTAATGATTTCTGCTTCCTCTTGTTTCTCCTTCCTCCACTTTACTTTTTCTTTCCATACTTTTTCTCAGCCCTGTGGTAAACAGTCCATATTGTGCGGTCATCCCTCCTCAAAAGAACCGCAATCTCGTGGTATCTAAAGCCAAAATTTTGCTTAAGATAGAAAACAACACCTTCCAGAATGCTTATGGGTCTTTGAGAAAGAGCAGACACTGGTATCTTTATGCTGTCTTTTGATTTAAAACCCAGCTTCTCCAATACTCCCAATTCTTCCTTTGTCAATGCCTTCTTTTGTATCTTTCTCTTAAGTGCATTCCTGTAGCTTGTGTAGATGGTTGCATAGCTCCTATTGAGCAAAGAGGCGATTTCTGTAAAGCTTATTTCAAGTTGCTTGAGGTATAGCACGATACCTTCTAGGGGGTGGATATCTGCTATAGAAGAAGCGGGGACAGAAAGCTCATGCTTCTTAGCCACTTCAAGAACGTCTTTAAGCTCCAAACCG
Source organism: uncultured Methanosarcinales archaeon (assembly GCA_964353575.1). Classification (GTDB taxonomy): domain Archaea; phylum Nanobdellota; class Nanobdellia; order Woesearchaeales; family CAYGWL01; genus CAYGWL01. Next base: position 13,010 of record CAYGWL010000062.1, read on the forward strand.
TAAGCATCAAGCCTTGTCTGAAACTCTCCTAACAGACTTCTCTCTCTAAGAAGAAAGTTCTCTGTCCTTTGCTCTCTTGTAAGCCCTACAGAATTCTCTTTTCTACCTCTTTTTCTGCCCAAAAATACCACGCATCTAAGCTTAGATTATTAATTTGTAAGTATACTTGTATTTAAATATTTTGGTTGTTCATTTACTATGTAAGAAAAATACTTATTTTTTAAAAGATTTTATTTTAATATGTAAGTAAAAAAAAGGAGAACTAGTTTTAATTTGTGAGTATTTATTTTATTTTTTAAGGTATATCCTTGCATTAACCTTAAATGCCTTTCCTGTTCCGAACATGTTTCTGAAGAGTGAAGAGCTGGCTTTTAATTGGCTTTCTATGAGTTTCTTTTGCTGTTTAAAAAGAGAATTATCCTCTTTCAGCCTACTTGCGTATAATTCAATATAATCAAGGCGAGTTTTAGGAATCATCCAGCTCACTTCTCACTATTGGTTCATATTTCTTGAACTTTTCTTTTTTAATAATGTCTGAAAAGAAAATTCTGAGATGTTTCGCATCCTCAATGTCTTTTTTGCCTTTTAGCACAATCTCTTTGTACAGAATCTCAAACTCGATTGGCGGAATTCTGAACTCAAAATCCTTGACTCTTATTTTTTGAGGATGCTTAAATTCAAAGGATTTGGCTTTTTTTGATTTGTCAAAAGGAACAAATTCGATGTTTGGAAAGAGCTGGTTCTTTAATGCAAACCTGACGCTGTTCAATGATTTAATGTAAGAATAAACGCTTTCTGCTTTATCCCCCTGGTAACACCAGAAATTGTTTTTCTCTAAATCTTTGAAGAATCCCTTGAATTTGGCTTTGTCCATCACTGGCACAATAATATCAATGTCTTCAGTGCCCCTTGCCCTTCCTGAGCATATGCTAACAAATCCGCTGACAACCAGATAGCCATAGTGCCTTTTGAGAACACCTAAAAACTTTTTTAAAAAGAGATCTAATTCAGTAAGCTCTCTTTGTATAACAATTACATCTCCCTCCAGCACATACCCCCTTTTTAGCATAGAAAAACCTTATCTTAGTAGCTATATAAATATTTTGTTAATTCATTAATTCAACCTTAAATGATCTTGTGGTTAATGCTTCTATACTCACCTTTTTTCCTACTTTTGCGCCAAAATCTCTAAGACTTTCTGGCAGTGTTAGTCCCATGGAATTTCCTATCTTTATTATTTTTCTTTCTGCATCAATGATTTTGTGCAGTTGTTTTAGTTTTACATACCTTTCTACCTGTTCTTTTGTTAATGTTATAAAATTGCATTTTGGGCAAACCATGGCTTCTGTTTCAAGATCATCAAACTTTGTTCTTTTCTCTACCAAAAATTCTCCACAATCGCATTTTATCTTCCTTTCCTTGGCCATGCTGTTTTCACCTCAATGAAATCTTTATGATATCTTACAATCACGGTGTAGGTAATATTTTCCTTACCAAAAAACATTCTAAAACATATCTTGTTTGGCTTTTCACATTTTTGGTTAAATATCTTCCCTGTCCTGATTGTCTCCTCAATCTTGTCCAGGTCAAGATTCCAATACTTTGTTCTATTAAACAAATGTGGGTCAAAGGTGATATCTGCTTTTCTTCTATCTAACTTCCTTGTTAACTCTTCTATCCATTCAATTAAACCTTTGTTATAACAACTATTATAACTTATATTTAAACCTTTGCTTTTAGTTTTGTGCTCCTTTAACATAACGTAAGAATTCAGGAATAATCATTAATAAATTCCCACTAAAAATTTCCAGAATGTTTTTGGTAATTCAGAGATTATTCCGGATTTTTGGTTTCAAACAGACACACATTCACTCACAAACCTATGCCTGAGCATGGTCAAGACAGAGCACTTGTTTGAATGCATTGTTTTCTGATTTTATATCCAAGCTCTTATTACCTTTCTTCCTGATTCGCAGTCTTCTAGGGCTTTTGCGAACACTGCATTGTTTCTTCTTTGGAGCTCTTCAAATGAGGTAACATCTGAAACATCTAGTTTCATTGCCCATCCAGATTGCTCTGCTGAGACCAGTGAATCGCCTTGCTTAATTGGTTTATCGCAAATTACCTTCACAGCAACATTTCCTGCCAGTGAAATAGGGTAGGGATTGTAAAGCTGTCCGATTGTGATGGTGGCGTTATAGCTTAAAACAGAAACTGCCATTGGGTCATAAGCGCCATTGCAGGGCCTTATGATATTCCTCAAACCTGATTCAGCACACACAACATCTCCGTTTTCAAACTCAGATTCAAAGTCATCGTCCAGTCTGCACCTGTTCATGCCCTCGCAGATTGTATGCTTTAAGGATTCAACAGAATGCCATCTCTCAGCAATATCATTTCCACAGGTGGAACCAAGTACTCCGCCATCGGTACAACTTCCAGAAAGATCCAGGTTGCCGTCTTCGTCTATTTGACCAACTGGTGACCCTTCTGCGTAAAACTCTAAAATTCCACCCTGGCCTCCATCATAGTCCATGTCGAGAAAGATATCATCAGCAGATTGTATCCAGACATCATCATTTACACTTGTGCTGGTTATGTTGATACCTCCGGCCTTATAATGAGTAGCGATCAAAAAACCATCTATTTCCACATTGTTTTCAAAATAAGCAAACCCACTTGCTGCATTGTGTACATCATCACAAGTATCAGTACAAACAGAGAAATTACCATTAACAGCTAGTTTCTCACTAGGAGTTGTTGTCCCGATGCCGACTTTGCCTGAGGTATCTAAGGTTAATGGAATGTTTCCACTATCATCGCTGAATACTAAATCATCATTTTCTGTTAAATTCATAAGGAAAGTCCCTGTTGCCCAATTCGTTAAACTTAAACTAGGATTTGTGCTATGATTAATCTTAAGCATAGTATCAGCAACATTAGCACCAATTGCTACCCCTCCATTAGTATCATCAATGAATAAGTCATAGTGTGTTCCGTCAAAGGTGAAGTTTCCTGAGTCAAATGTGCCAGCTGTTACTTGTGATGCTGGATGGCTGACTGTTGGGTCCTGCCATTCTACATAGGCGTATGCTTTGATGCCTTTTTTGTTTGTGACTGTTATTTTTGTTGTGTACCATTTCTCGTTCTTTGCGTCGTGCTCCTTCCAGGCATTCTGCCAAGTTCCATATTTTTCGTCTCCTTCTATTAAGTGCAGTTTTACTTTGTCCACTCCGTTTTCATTAGGAATCTCTGCTGTTATTTCCTGTATTCCGTAAGCGTCCTTTACTATTATGTTTGTTGTCATTATCTGGTCTGGCAAAATCTTAACTGGATCTGCCCAGGCTCTTTCTATCTCCGGAGGAGACATTACGAATAAAGATTTTACCCAGTTAATTGGGTTAAATGCTATTGCTGCTGGTATTAAGATTAATAACAGCAAAAACGTAAAAAGTATTTTCTTTCTCATGTTTTACCACCCTATTTATTACCTTTTTTAAGCTTGATTTCTTTTATGAAAATATTGCCCTGCATGTCCTCAACAAACCTCAGCTTTGTTCCTGCTTTCCATCCCTTTTCCTCCACCATGTCCTTTGGCAGGGTTATCCTGAACTGCTTGTTGAACTCAACTACTCTTGGCATTCATGCACCTCAATGCTCTTTTGAGTTGTGAAAGTTGTACAGGCATTTCATGCATGTGCTCTTTAGAAACCGATTCCATCCAAACTGTATAAAGCTGTCCTGCCAGAAATGCCTGTACTTGGGGGTATATCAAATTCACATTTAGAATCTGAGCATTAAATTTTTCCTGTGGGTTTCCAACCATTTTATTTAGTAATATTTAATTATTATAAAAAACATAAAAAAATATTAATAATATAATAAAAAAGTACTACTTATATAAATATTTTTCTATACTTTTGAATATAAATCAGTATATAATAAGTATTTAAATATTTCTAAAATAGTACTAAAAAGAGGTGTAAAGGAGTTATGGAAAGAAGCACTGTTTAAAATCTCAGCCCTGCGCCCAGCTATGCTGGGTTCCTTTCTCTTCCTATTAAAGCTTTAGGCTGCCGCGCCCTTGACTTTGTCAAGGGTAACTTTCTCCTCCCTTTAAAGAGTTAAGGGAGGAGAAAGTGAGTTCAACGAAGTTGAACCGCGGCAGCCTGATAAACAAGGAAGAAGAAATAAAGTCGGACAAAGTCCGACCGCAGGACACCGAGACATTTTGAACAGTGTTATGGAAAGAACAATATTTATATACTACATACCAAACACATTGTCTCGGGGTGAGCTTAATGGCAAAAAAAGAATCTTTAAGCATAAATATCAAATTATCCTATGTTGTTTTTGCTGTTTTAGCAGTAGCCATATTCTTAGCAGGATTCTTCTCATCAAAATTTATTAATACAGCTAAAGAAGTTCCTGCTCTTGCAGGAACAAAAGAAGCTGACTGTGTTATGTACTGCAATCTTGCCGGGACAAAATTCAATTCTGTGAAAGAAGGCCATTGCTTTTGCGACCAGGAGAGAGCTGTTCCCAACCTTGCCAAGAACCAGACCATACTCATAACGCAGACATTGGATGCAGGGATAATAAAGAGCATAGAGGTCCAGCAGGGCATATCACAAGAAAACATGATGAAAATACAGGCACAGCAGGCGCAAGGATAGAAGATTGGTTAATCTTTAATATTTTTAAATTTTTTCATTATTCTTAATATTATTGTTTTAATTTACCACAAGCTTTTTAAACAATATCTTGCTAATGCTTGCTTGAAATGGCGTTTGAGGGAGATTACATTAAAGCATTTCAGGAGCTTATGCAGCAGACAGCATACACCCTGCTGAATGGGCTCATACTTTCAGTCATACTCCTGCTTTTTGGCTTTATATTAGGCAGGTTTGTTGGCAAGTTTGTGCTAAAGGTGCTGCATGAGTTTGAAGTAGACAAGATTTTAAAGAATTTTACGGCAATGAATTTTTCATTTGAGCAGGCAATCAGCAGCTTTGCCTCGTTTTTTGTCTACTTGCTTGCTATTGTTCTTGCCCTGAACCAGCTTGGTATAGGAAGCTTTATTTTTAACATAATTGCCTTAGGCATAATAACAATTATTACACTCTCAATGGTTTTGGCAATAAAAGACTCAGTGCCCAACATAACTGCCGGCTTCTTCATATTCCATAAGCGCCTCTTCAAGAAAGGTGACAAGATAAAGATAAAGGGCGTGACAGGAATCATAACCGAAATGAACTTCATTGAGGTAAAGATACAGACGAGTAAAGGAGATGTAATTTTCATGCCTAATTCTCTTTTCATAAAAGAAGAAGTTGTTAAGCTAAAGAGATGATTGTTCTTTTAACACGTAAATCTTAGTATGCATGTCAGCCGAGGTTCAGCTCCGCTGAACTCTTTTTCTCCTCCCTTTAAAGAGTTAAGGGAGGAGAAAATGACCCTTGCGAAGCAAGGACTCGGCTGACATATGAATGTATAGAATTTAGAATTAAATCTTCTCAAGCATACTTACTATGCCCCATATCTGGGTTCTGGTGTATGGCTGTATGTTGACATCATCGGCTGCTTCGTCAAGCTCCTGGAGCGCTTTGTCAACGCCTATTGAAACGTCGTCCTCTTTCAGGGCTTTTATTGCGTTTTCCACCCCTGTTTTTATGTTCTTTGGAACGGTTGTGTCTTCCAGAAGCTCACTTAAGGCGCTTATTACTTCGTCTACCTTTTTAGCCTGACTTTTTTGCGCTTTCATCTTCCATCTTTCCCAGGACTTCTTTGCGAAGCTCTGCTGCCTTTTCCCTCAACCTTTTTTCCTGTTTCTCTATGTTCCTTATCCTTATCTCAAAGGTCTCCTTGCTTGACTCAAGCTCTTTTTCAAGGCTCTCACGGTCACACTTCACCATTATGTTGCCCACTATCTTAAAGGCTTCCTTGACCTTGCTGAGCTCCTCAAGGGCAGATTCTATCTCCATCAATTGTAGCTGGAAGCTCTGCTTCTGCATTAAAAAGTTCTGGAGGTTCTGCTCCAGAAGAGTGAGCTGCTGGATATTTGCCTCTGTTTCCTTCTCCATTTTTTTTACGCTCATACCTTCTCAATGACCTCAAGCATCTTGATTATTGAATTGGTCATTGCTTTTAGGGCAACAGCGTCCTTGGCTTTTATGTTGAATTCCACGCTGTTTTTACCTTTTTTTATTGTATACTGCGAGCGGTCTCCTATGCATTTTTGCTCCGGCTCAAAGCATTTCAGTATTAAGCTTGGTTCCTTGTTGACCCTTATAACCGCTTCATAGCTCATACTGCCTTTACCTTCGTCAATGTCCTTCTTGGCTTGAAAAGTATCTTAGAGCCGCAATAGGGGCATCTTATCCTTTTTCTCAGGTATTCTGTTGAAATCTTTTTGTTGCATTCAAAGCATTTGTATTCAACCATCAGGCTTCCTCCGCTGTTTTCTTGACAGTATAAGCCCTTCCAGTGAACTTGGACATGCACTTTCTGCAGCTCCATATACCGGAAGCGATTCTGGCAACCCTCTTGCTATGGCAATATGGGCAGACGGACTGCTTCCTGGCTGCCTCTATCTTTCCAACCTTTTGCTTGAGCTTCCTTCCATAACGAGCTCCAAACCTTTTCACAGAACCATGAACTTTTACCATTTTGCTTTTAGTGTTTCTATTTTTTATAGTTACTATTTTATGAGGTATGGGGCTGCCCGGACTTTCACATTTTGGCCGCAGGTAACTCCGGCGTTAGCTAGGAGTTACCTGATTTTGGTCAAACCACGAGAAACCATAAAAGGGTTTCTGAGGGTTGTTTTGAACCGGGGTCTTCGGTTCCCAAAACCGAAATGATATTCTTGCACACAATCTGGAAAGACCGTGTGAGCCAAGCTACACTACAGCCCCATAAGGAAAAGCTATTCCAAACTGGTTTTTAAATTTATCGTTTAGAATCCTCACACTTTTTCAAGCGTTTGCTTTTCAGGCGTTTGCTCAGCTTCTTGCTTTTCCTTTGGCTTCTCTTCATCTTGTTCCATTTTTTCTTTTAGCTTTTTTTTCAGTTGGCACGTCCGGTAGTCACTTTCAAGCACGGCTATATCCTGCTCAATCTTTTCCTCCAACCTCACTTTTTCTTCAGAGACTTTTTCTTTCTTTAATTTAGTGACTGCTTTAGAGATAAGACCTAAAAATAATATGAAAGTGATCAAGGTAAAAATTATCTGTATTGCTATAAGGACTAGAACAGAGATTGGCAGCTCAGATATGGCTTTTGGTATCTCAATTAAAGGTCTTTCACTGATACTAAACACTTTGCTGCTTGAGCCTGTTACTCCCTCATAACTGACTTTTGAATAAATTACATATTTACCTGTTTTTAAATACTTAGGAATCCCGAATTTTATTAATATTGCTGTTCTTTCGCTAACAGCAATGGTTTCGCTAACAGAAGAGATTATGTTGCCTTCAAGATCAATTATCTGAGTTTCAAGCAGAACATCCATGCCGCCCATTTCCTTCATGCTGGTGATAGTTGCTATGGCATTTAATTCTTCTTCACGATAGATGTTAGTTTCCAGAAGCTCTATGTTGACATCAAATATAGGCAGTTTTGACTCTATCTCAAGAAAAACGTTGATTAATTTCACGATTGAGTTGCCATTGACAACTATTGTCCCTGAATAGATTTCTGGTTTTTCAGTGGATGGGGCTATGAAATCCATGCTGATTTCTTTTTTTTCTCCAGGCTTGAGTTTAAAGTCTTTGGCTCCTATAAGCACGAATCTTTTCAAGTTCCCGAGGTTTATACTGAATGTTATCAAGGCTCCTCCGGTGTTTGTTATTGAAAAATACACTTTTTCTGTTTGTCCCTGCTCTAATGATATGCTAATGATGTCTGTGCTGAGAGCGAAATCAGTCTCAGTTCCATTCCCTGGAATAATGCCTCCACCTCCTCCTGCGCCTGCGCTTGGACCTCCCGCTGGTGTTTCTGTTCCAGCAGGACAGGATGAGCTTTTGCAAAAATTGTTGCAGCAGTAGCCACCATAGCACTGCGATGCCTGTGAACAGGGTGCTTCATCCACCAGCAAGCCACCCACACTATAAATGCTCTGAAGATGAGAAGTATTTGCCCAAACATAGCCTGAGTAACCATCCTCATCACTTGTATTAAGACCTGTCTGATACACCCAATCCATCCCCTTAGTGAGTTTTTGCCATGACTGGTTAAAGTAGTACATACCCAGGCTTAATTCGTGGAGCAGGCTTTCAGACAGTTCAGTATCTGTATAGAAAATTTTTATTATGGTGTTTGTCAGGTTTCCCTCCAAGTCTTCGCTGGAATTTATGGTTATGTATTTGCTGAGCTCTGGAACTCCTAGGCTTTGTGCTGTTGGATTGTCTGAATCTTTTGATATGTTTAGCGATGCATTGCTGACGTTTGTTAGTGTTATTATTCCCAGCTGGGTGTCAACAATTGCTCTCTCATCTATTGTAAGAGTTGTGTTTGCTGTTGTGTTGACAATGAGTTGAACAGCATTTTTTAGTATGGAAAGATTCAAGGTTGCATAAGAAGCATTGTTTAAACACGGTGAATCATCTTTTACAGAGATGTTTATTGCATAAAATCCAACCTGCGACGCATTTGGTGTAAAGTTGATAAAGCCGCTAGAGAGCCCAATATCAAAAAGCGATGTGTTATCATAGAATTTCAGGGTATCGCCGTCTTGGTCAATGACTTGAATATCGCAGAAATATGCCTGGTTAATGCGCACTTCTGAATCACACACCAGATTCAGAGTTGGGGGATGATTTATGCAGAACCTTATCTCTCCAGCCACGTTCCCTGTTGGCATTGATATGCTCCTGTAAAAGCTATAATTCATGCCAAAG
>CAYGWL010000063.1:0-3232 GCA_964353575.1 uncultured Methanosarcinales archaeon
GGATTGATTGATGAACTTAACAAAAGAAAAATCACCAGCTTTCTGGTCACTAATGGCACTAATCCTGAAATGCTGGAGAAACTAATTAAAAAACCAATAACACAGCTTTACATAACGCTTCCTGCTCCGGATGAGGAAAGCTTTGAAGAGGTGTGCAAGCCATTGGTAAAGAATGGGTGGCAAAACATAATGAAATCACTAAAACTCCTGCCAAAATTCAAATGCAGGAAAACAATAAGATTAACACTGGCAAAAGACATAAACATGATAAAGCCGGAGAAATATGCAGAGATATTAAAGCATGTTGATGCTGACTTCTTTGAACTGAAGGCGTATATGTTTGTGGGTTATTCAAGGAAAAGGCTGAACATAAAGAACATGCCAACTCATGATGAAATTATTGATTTTAGTAAAAAGATAATAAAAAACAGCAACTTAAAACTAATTGACCAGAAACCTGTGTCAAGGGTTGCGCTTTTGATGAGAAAAGATATTAAGAATAGGATAATGAAGTTCTAATTGATGTATGGAGAATATATTTTCAAGAATATTTAAATCAGAAAGTTTTATATTTGAATTCACATCCTCATACCATAAAATGGGGAAAAGGATTGACAAAGTAAAAAATGCTCTGACGTCTACTCTTGCCTCTCGTTGCTATTCTAACCTAGCAGCTTTCTCAGTAGGATTAGCAGCAGGAATTACTGGTTCAGCATTCATTATTTACACATCCCCTTTCATACAAAATCCGTGCATAAATCTTGACAGTTGCACACCAAGCGGTTTTGCTTTGGACACGCTTGTTGGGGTTATGAGTGGTGGTATTGTGATTGGAGGTGGTTTTGGAGGAGGAACAAAAGCAGGGCGTTTAATAGAAAAAGCAATTAATCGTTTTGAATTTAGAGAGCATCTACCCAAAAAATATCTGGACGAGGAATATGAAAAAGGATTAACCGGCAACATGCTATTTTCATTATTAGGAACAGCATCAGGCTTCCTATTTACGTTTTATAATCTATATACTCCAAGAACTGTTTAGCTTTAAAAAGAAAAATTATAACACAAAAGGGGATACACACAAAAATGAGCGACATAAGCGACAAATTAAAAGAAATAGCGCACTCAAAAAACTTGGCTATCGGCGGTTCCTCACTGGCTGCTCTTGCCATGGGACTTGGGGCTGGCTATGTGTGCATGGAAAGCTTGACTTATTTAGAACCTTTGCTCAAAAATCATGAATTGCTGTATAATAGCTTATTGATACCCGAATTGTTTGCTTTATTCTCTGCTGCATTGGGCGCAACAAAAGCAACAGAGATCATAATAAAAAAGTGGAATTATGATGCCTGGAATAAAGATATACCTTACCTAATGTTTATTATTGCAGGGACTGGATCAATATGGGGTTATGCGCTGGCACTCTAATCTAAGCAACCAGGTCTTTGTTGAATATATTTCATAAAAGCCAAAAATCATAAGCTCTGTAATAGTTCACATCCAGAACAACAATATTTAAATATTCCAATAACTAACTCTTTGTTTAGGGGGTGTGGTTTATGAATCCTGAACATCAGATAGTCAACCTTTGGCTGAACAACCAGGGCTTCTTCACTGTGAATGACATAAATGCAGGCAAAAGGGTTATAGACATAATAGCTGTAAAGCAGGAGAAAGAGCCAAGGATACAGCATATTGAAGTCAATTGCTCTGTTGCAGGGAACATGGCAACTGCAAAGGAGCAGGAAGAGCTTCTCAAAAGATTCAACAGCCCAGAGGTTGTTAAGGCTGTTAACAAGAACATCAGGGAGCTTCTTGGAAAAAGCGTTGATTATGAAAAGGTTCTTGTAACAACCTACAATAACATAAACATACAAGGAGTTAATATTCTCACATTTGACAAAATACTGGCAAGCTTTGTGTCAGGCCTTGACACACAGAATTACAGAAGCTCAGTGATAAGAAGCATGCAGTTAATGAAATATCTGCTCATGTCAAATCCTGCAAGCATGATTGATGTGTTTGGAAAAATCGGCAAGAGCAAGGTCATAACACAATCTGAAAGAGAGAAGCTCATAACAGGGCTTCTAAAGCAGGAATCAACAAAAAAGGTTTTTGAGAAAAAGAAGAATGAGGAAGCGCTTATAGGACTGCTTGTTTCATCGCCATTAAAGAACCCTGAAAGGCTGGCAAAGGCATTAATGGAGAACATGACTAATAGAAGTTACAACAAGCTGCTCAAGATAATGCTCAAGCATGCCGGGATAAAGAAGGTCATTGTGCCCAAGAAGCAGAAGCTCCTCGGCTCTTTCCTGAAATAAAATGATACTTCTCGGACCAGCAGGAAGCCCGGAGAAATCAAGCATTGAAGGAGTTTCCAGAGTAAAAGAGCTTGGCCTGGATGCCATGGAAGTGGAGTTTGTCCGAGGAGTTAAGATGAGCAATGAGCTTGCCAATGAGATTGGCGAGCTTGCAAAAAAGCTTGGAATAAAGCTGAGCGTTCATGCGCCTTACTACATTAATCTTTGTTCTGAGGAAAAGGCAAAGAGAGAAGCATCAAAGAAAAGGATTCTTGACAGCGCTGAAAGAGCGCATTATCTTGGGGCAAGCCATGTTGTTTTTCACGCAGGTTATTATGGCAATTACAGCAAAGAAGAAATTTATTACATTATCAAAAATGCAGTTAATGACATGAATGAAAAAATCAAAAAAAACAAGTGGAACACAAAGCTTGCTCCTGAGACAACGGGAAAGAAATCACAGTTCGGCGATGTTGATGAGTTATTGAGATTAAGCAAAGAAACAGGATGCTCTATATGCGTTGACTTTGCGCACCTTCTGGCAAGGGAAGGAAGAATAGATTATGCAGAGGTATTTGGCAAACTAAAAAACATCAAACATATTCATTCACACTTCTCTGGCATAAACTACAGTGAAAAAGGAGAGCTGAATCACGAAATCATGAAGGAAAAGGACATAGAGCCATTGCTAAAGGAAATTGTAAAGAGAAAGACTGACATAACCATTATTTCTGAAAGCCCAATAACCTGGCAGGACTCATTAAAAATGAGAAAGGTTCTGGAGAGGCTAAAACAGTAAGGCTATAATATGACTCCAAAGAATTCATATAAATCAGCCTGGGGCTCGTAGACAAAAAGTGCATTCAGCAATGCTTCAATTCCGTTAGAACATTCTTCCAAGCCTTCAAGGTGGCCATCAGCGATGTGATATAATT
>CAYGWL010000064.1:0-8395 GCA_964353575.1 uncultured Methanosarcinales archaeon
TCAACCTCAAGAGGGGAGATGATATAACCAAGAACCTTGTGGTGTACATACCAGAGGATGCCAAGAAAGGAGAATACACACTCAAGATTGTCATAAGCAATGACGATGTGAGGAGAGAGAAGCACAGGCTCATACAAATTGTTTAATTTTTTACCTATTTTTCACGACACTAAAAAAAGAGAATCATATTCCAGAAACATACTGGAAGCCAAAACCTCTCAGTAGTTGGTGGATACAAAAAGCCGGAGCAGTAAAGCGGAGCTGAAGAAGCGAAGACATGCTGTTTCCGGTTCCACCACTACTATGTGATTATTGATTTTCCAAACAGCAAACTCTTTTAAACACAGCGAGGTTACTTTACTCTATGGCAAAACCACCAAAACTACCGAATTTAGAAGAATTAACAGAGTCTACACATCAAGAAGTGCGCTATGATAGCTTTGTCAGAAAGGCTATAAAAGAAGGATACATGACTGAACAAGAGCTCTTAATTGGCAGGTTTGTTTACGATTATCTTGATTTGAATACGCCAATGGAATCACAGGACTTGGATGCTGATGAAGAAAGAAGACATGAAAAATTGCCAGAAGCATGCAGGGCTGCGGCTGAGCAGTTTGGAATAACACCTGGGAAAGCAGAAGAACTTTATAACAAGTCCTTGGATATCAGAGTAAGGTATATGTTACTTGCTGTTAATGTGAGTTAAGCTTTCATAAAAAAATAAAAAGATTTAAAAAAATAAGACAGGTGAACATAAAAAATGAGGGTCTTGGTGGGCTGTCCAACATATGAGGGAATGAGCTACTGCCTAAAGCAATACATTGAGGCAATAAAGAACCTAAGCTTTGATGGCTATGACGTTCTTCTGGTTGATAATTCCAACAATGACACTTATTACAAAAAGTTGCTGAGCAAGGGTGTAAAGGTTCTGAGAATAATGCCCCTTGAGGACCATAGAGAGACCATAGTTAAGGCAAGGAATGTAATAAAGGAATTTGTTATCAATGGCAATTATGACTATTTTCTAAGCTTAGAACAGGATGTTATTCCACCAAAGGATGTCATTGAAAAACTGCTTAGGCACAACAAGAAGATTGTGAGCGGGGTTTATTACAAATACAAGGAGATTAACAATAATAAGGTCTTCTATCCTATCTTGATGGTTGCTGTTGATGAAAATGGGAAGAGGATAGAGACAAATGACCCTGACTGCCTCATAAGGGACATGTACAGGGAAGAGATTGAGGAAGACAAGCTCATGAAAGTGGAGGGATGCGGCTTGGGATGCGTGCTTATTCACAAAGAAGTTCTGGAAAAGTTAAGCTTCAGGGTTGAGGAGGGGAAGGAAGCATATGATGATATGTTCTTTTCCATAGACACTAAAAAGAATGGCTTTGAAATATTTGCGGACACTTCTGTGAAGTGCAAGCACTTTCTGATAGAAAGCAAGAATTAAAGGATGTGGCCAGAATTGAAAGATCTGAGTGGAAAACATCAGGAAATCATTGACTATCTTGTTGAAAGGCTGGAAGAGAGCGGGCGTTATGAAAGCATAGAAACCCATGTAAGGTATCATCGTAGGGCTAAAAGAGGGGAAGTTGATGTTCTGGCATTTCACGCTTCAAGCAACACCTTTCATTTCTACGAGGTCAAGTGCAATAGTTCTTTAAAGGTACACCCTCTTAGCGCCCAAGGACAGTACGAAAGGTATTGCCGTGCCTTTCCTAAAAGAAATGTAAAGGGAATCCGTTTCAGCTATGGCTATGTCCGCAGGCTTCGCTTATGAATTTAACCATCAATTATCTCAATCTCTGAGGCTGCTTCTTGATCCATGAGCTGTTCTTCTATTCCGAAGTCAATAAAATAAGAAGCATCTGGCGGAGCAAGTGCCAGATGGAATGGAGAATAAACCAAATCCGGATTTTTTTGCATTCTTTGTTCTTGCAAGGCCTCAATTGCTGCTAATGCTAACTCTCTGTGAGCATAAAATCCGTGGCTTGTTTTTTCTGTCTTGGCTGCCGTATACTCTCCTCTTACAGGATAGTCATGCCATATTCCTGACTCATACGACTCAATAACTTCGTAAATCTTGACAAATTTTTCCAGTGCCATAAGCCTCCGAAGGCAGCGAAAAACTCTGAAAGTTTTCCTGGCCTTCTCGGTTTTTCGCTCCGCTCAAAGCCTCCGAAGGGAGTTGAACCCTCGACCTGCGGCTTACAAGGCCGCCGCAATAGCCACTATGCTACGGAGGCATATGCTGGAGTGAATAAATAACTGTTTATATAGTTTTTGTTAGTTTAAGCGTAATCATAGCTTCAGTCTTGTCTGAAGTTTAGGAAATATTTAAATAAGCGGTTTGAATAATATACAGGTATGCGCAAAAAGATTAGAAAAATAATAATTCTCCTGGTAGCTTTTTTGATGATAGCCACAGGCTGGTATATGTGGAATAACCGTGCAATAAGGATTCAGGACATAAACAATTGTGTTGCTGACTCTGATTGCGTGGTTGTTTATAGTGACTCAGGTGGTGTATCATCAATTAACAATGACTATATTGATGTTTGGAACAAATATATGGAGGAACGCAACAGAAGATACCAAGGAATGCAGGTTAAACCAAGCGTGCCTCTCAATTATTTTGAGGCAAAGTGCGTTAACAGGAAATGCGCAGCAGTGCAGAAATACCAGGATTTCTCCCCTGAATCGCCCCTGAAAGTGAGCTTATCCCTTTCAGACAAGCCCTTGCTTAATACCTTGGTAACTTTAACCCTGAGCTTTAAGTCAATACAAAATGCACCAAACACTTCTGCAAGGATTGGAATTCCAGAAAGCTTTCAAGTGTTGAGTGGAAGTCTGGAGTGGAATGGAGATTTAATAGCAGGTGAAGAAAAGAGCATTGATGTCTTTGTCAAGGCAAAAAAGACAGGTTATTACCAGCTCAATGGCTCTGCTCTTTCCAAGCAAGGTGCTTTTGAGTTTGGCGACCTTGATGTAATCTACCTTGAGGTTTCACAGAGTGATGCAATAATTGGGAGCATGCCTGAGAACAATTGGTATGAACCAGCGCAAGGTCAAATTATTCCGCTTGCTGAGAACAATGAAAGAATACAGAGCAAGCTCATAATTTCAAAAACGCCTGAGTGGAATAAGGAATTTACATTAACATATAATGTCACTCCTTCAATAAACCTTCCTGATGCTGAAAGGGTGCACATGAGCATTGTGTTTCCTGGAAAGGCTTTCAGTGTTGTGAGTGCGAAGTTTCCTGAAGGTGGAAAGAGCTACAAGCAGGAAGGGCAGCTTAGCTGGAAGGGAATCATGAGCAAGGGAAAAACATACGAGATAAGCGCGAAGCTTAAGGTGGTTGAGACCGGATGGGGAGATGTTTACGGGAAACTAAGTGTCCAGGCTATTCCAGAAGTAACGGATTTCATCCAGGATGTTAAGATGGCTGAGATTTATGTTGATGAATATACAGGAAATTTTAAGATAAATTAAACTCACTTTGCCAGCTTCTTTAGTTGTTCAACAATTTCTTTTCCGTCTGCCTTGCCCCTGAGGTCTTTCATGGCAACGCCTACAAGGGCATTGAGCGGTAGTTTTTTGTTTTTATTTATTATGTTTTTTAATTCTGTTTCCAACTCTTTCTTTGTTAAGAGCTTGTATTTATCAAAATCTATCTTTTTTCCCTGGGAATATTCAAGAAGAATCTCAAAAACAGCGTCCTTTGATATCTCCTCCCTGTTGAGCTTCTCGAATATTGACTGGAATATTTCATTAGTTATTTCCTTCTTGAGCTTGTATCTCCTGCTTATTTCTTTTGGCGCGTTAAGGAGAGTGTTAGCCATGAACTGGGGTGCTATCTTTTTGTATGCTTTTGTTAGTTCAGCAAAAAACATGACCTTGCCGCCTTTAACAAGCATGGCTGCCATGTCCTTGTTCAAGCCGTATTTCTTTTCCAAAGAAGATATTTTGTCAATTATGAGCTCAGGCGTCTTTACCTTCTCAATTTCTGGTCTTATTACCCTGAGGTCTGTCTCTGGATACATCCTTGATGAGCCGGGCATTGGCCTGAGAAATGAAGTGCTAAAATCCTGCTCTGCCTTTCTTACCTCTTGATTTGGCTTCTGACCCTTCTTTATCATTCCAAGCTGACGTTTTACTTCTTTTTCCATAACCTTTGGAATGCTTCTAAGGTCCTGGAAGCCCTTTATCTCAACCCTTGCCCCATCCTTTATTGAGAGGTTTATGTCCTGGCGTATTGTTCCTATTCCTCTTTTTACCTTTGCGTTCCTCAGAAGCTCGCCAAGAAGCTTTGCGGTTTCCTTTGCATGTTCAGGGCTTTTTATGTCAGCCTCGGTTGCTATCTCTATCAAAGGTATTCCAAGGCGGGAAAGATTGTATATGTCACATTTCTCTGTTCTGTCAACTATCTTTGCAGCATCCTCTTCCAGGCAGATAATGGCGATTCTTACTATACCCTGGCTTGTTTCTATAAAGCCGTTTCTTGCTATAAGTGCTGTTCTCTGAAAGCCTGTTGTGTTAGAGCCGTCAATAACTGTCTTTCTCATGACCTGGATTACATCAACTATGTCTGCATTGAGCAGCTTTGCTATTGTAAGCGCTGTTTCCATTGCTTCAGGATTTATGTCCGAAGGAGGCTCCTCATCAAGTTCAACAAGGCATATTGTGTCAGCATATGCCTGGTAAAGAAAGTATTTGCCCTTCTCAACTTCGTGCAGTGCTGCCTCATCAACCATGCCTGTTTCTCCAGCAGCAGCCCTCAGTCTTCTTTTTATAACCAGGTCTGGTATATCGTCTCTAAGGACAGATGGGCATTTGCAGAAGAGCTTGTGGGTATCAATCTGCTGGTGTATCTCAAGCCCTGCCTTGAAGCCCAGCTTTTCATAGTTTGTGCTTGTCATCTTTCCCACATAATTTTGTTATTTTCTTTTACCTTCCTTATCCTGTGCAATGGTATGTAAATTTCTTTGCTGGTTTTATTATTTTTGTTATTGTTATTATCTATTTTTTTTATTTTTTCGCTGTTTTTTTTATCTTTATTTTTATTTTCCTTGTTTTTATTAATGACAATGAAATTGCCGTCAACAGCATCAATGTCAATGAATCTTAACTCCTTCAATGATTTGTCAATCCTGTCATAGTAACATAAAACATAATTTTCCGGCTTGAGGTTTTTGTCCCACTTGATTTTGTTGAGCAATGCCTTTATTGTTATCATGTCAGATTAGAAATGTTCCCTCAGTTACTCTTTCAGATATCTCTCCCCTGAAGTTATGCGTTATTAAGTTGGGAATTTCTTCCTTCTTGAAATTGCTGAGCAGCCAGGCAAGCTTTATGAAGGTGGTTTCAGGAGTCATATCAGAATAATTGCCCAAAACACCTATGTCCTGGAGCTCTCTCTGGGGCTGGTAAACATCCATCTGCAGCCTTCCGTAAATTGTCTGAGGAGCCATAACAACAATTAAGCCGTTCTTAATCATCTTCTGCAGTGCAAGGAATATTTCCCTGTTCTCCTTTGTGTGCTTGTCAATCTCCTGGCTTGGAAGATGACCAAGTCCTGTTCCCTCAACAACCAAGCCGTCAAAATCCTTGAAAGCAAGAAACTCTGAAGAAAACATGTTTGTATGGGTTTTTAGGACACCAACTTTTATTTTGTCATCAATCAACTTCAGCTTTAGCTCCTTGTTCTTGTCCTTTTTATTATAATCCCTGAAAAAATATGAAATCTTTGCTTCAGCATAATTCACCCTTGCAAATGGCTTTGTGTTTATTGGCCTGAAAGCATCCCTTCTGCTGGTGTGCATCTTCCTTGTCTTGCATGCAGGAAGTATGAATGCAGATTCATCATTCATGTTCTCGTGCATGCAAATGGCAACCTCGCCAAAATCAGAGCTGGCAATGAAATAAGCAGCATTAATTATGTTAAGAGCAGCATCTGTGCTGCCTCGGTCAGAACTTCTTTGGGCTCCAACCAGTAAAACAGGTATTGGAAGCTCGTCAAGTATGAAAGACAGGGCAGCTGAGGTAAAGTGCATGGTGTCTGTGCCATGTGTGATTATGATTCCATCAACGCCTCTATTTATCTCTGCTTCAATTTCCTTAGCCAGAAGGTTGTAATGCGCAAACCTCATCATCTCTGACTGGATGTTGCTTATAAGCCTTGAGTCAATATCAGCTATGTCTTCAAGCTCTGGAAACATCTCAACAATGTCCTCTGGCTTAAAACCTGCAACAACTGCTCCTGTCTTGTATTCAACCTTTGATGCTACTGTTCCTCCTGTGTGCAGAATGGTTATTTTAGGCAAGCCAGGCTTTTTCTTCATGGTTTTCTGTCTCTTTGGCTTTTCCTCAGCAGCCTTTACAAGCGTTATACCCTTAATCCTGGTGTTGTCAATGCCAATATTATATCCAGAATCAAGCTTTAAAATAGTCACATTGCCAACATACTCAGGAGTAGGCATGAGTATGCCTTTTATGGTCTCTTTCTCTGTTTCAACCTCAACAAGGTCTCCTTGCTTTACTGGCATTTTAGCTTGTTATTAGTGAAAGGTGTTTAATAAACATTTCGTAAGCTGCAAAATGGTTAAAAACCAAAAATCCAGGGTTTACAGAGCTTGTAGAGGTAAAATTCATGGTTTTGCCCCTAAAGCTCCCTGAAATGATTTCAATATTGAAATAAAAGGTCTGGCAGAAGATTAAAAAAGGAAACAGACCATAACTTAGTAGAATGAAATGGTTGGAGATTCCTTTATCCTGTCCTGTTTTTAATGACTGCTTGATACAATCTTATTGCAGGGTGAAAATCAGAATGATTCAGCTCTACAGACATTTTTAATATATCTGCTCCATTTTTTTCTAAAACATATAATGCTCCAATGTTTGCAACTAATTCCCTGTCTTCCTTACTACATTCTTCACGATTCGAGTATTCTCTTAAATCAAAATCCAACCCTCTTTGTGCCAAACATTGCTGAAGAAGTTCAATTTGACCAATTGCATGAAGAACGTGAGTTTCTTCATGCCCTCTTCTGAAAGCATCTGTTGTAGGATCAGAGTGTTCATAAAAAATAACCCACACATAATTATTTCCTTTCTTATTAAACATATATATCCCTCCGACTGTATGATAAGAAAAAGGTGCTACCAGGTCTTCATAACCTTCATCGTTACCAGTGAATTCTCTGAATACTTTTCTAGTATGTTCATCTATATTTTGCACAAAACCATCATCCCTTAGAGAATGATGTTCACTTTCAGCCAATATTTCCAACATTGAAAAATTCAGTGTATTCATATATATTTCAGATGAACAATCTGTATTTAAATCTTTCCATTATTTACCACTATTAAGTTAACATAATCCTTGGAACTAAGCGAGCCCATCACAAAACCCCTGCTTCCGCAAATACTCGGTTCAGGGCTCTTTTTCAAGCAACCGCTACCTTGAGAAAGTTCTGAATGAAAAGCCTTTTTTCCGTGTTTCTTCCGGTTTCTTCCCGGCAAGACTTAATAAGAAGATAGAACAGTAAGAGCTTGGCAAAACCGCAAGCTTAATATAAGAATAAGCTTTACCTTTCTGCATGTTCCAAACCTATTCATTGTACGGAAGCCTTGCTGAATTGATTATGAAGGTGCATAAGGACTTTCCAGACATAGATGTGCATATAGATGGGGAACTTGCTTTTTATGACTACCTGATTCCTGAGCTTGAATCAAAGAAGGAGATACTCACAATCAGGTTCAAGCAAGGCATGATAAGGGTTCCAAATGTTGACAATGGAAGCATTCCCTGGGTTGTTATAAACCCTGACAAGAGCCGAAAGCAGATAGGATATGCTGATTTGGGAATGCTCGTTGTTGCACATGTCAGGGATTTCCCCTTAAGGCTTGTAAGGCTTGATGAATACAAAACAAAGAAAGAAATGATTGAAGACATATTTAAAATATACGGCCATGAACTGCAATCAGAGGACATTCTTTCCGGCTATTTGATTGCAGAACTTCACAGAAAGGGTTAATATTAAAAGGATTTACTTTTCCTATTAATACTCCAGGAATTCGAGGCATATTTGCCTTGATTTTTGGTCTTCCAGCTGGTTGCATACACTAGTGTCATTTAGTTTCCTAGCTATATTGTAATAACAATTCTCGTAACCATATGCTCCCTCTGCCCCTTCCAGCAGATTGCATACACTAGTGTCATTTAGTTCTTCAGCTAAAGTATAATAACAATACTCATAACCATATTGCCCCTTTATTCTTTCACAATCTTCAGGTGATGTTATGTCTCCGAACCTAAACACCTGGCATCTGTTGTTTTCGCATGTTGCTGCCACATATCCAAAACAGTCAATCAAACTAAAATCCA
>CAYGWL010000065.1:0-13204 GCA_964353575.1 uncultured Methanosarcinales archaeon
TTTTCTGAGGTATAATGTTTATGGCGCTTATGATGAACACGGTGATGCGCAGGGTATTGAAGCAAGGGAAGATCTTCTTAACAATGCTATCCCAGAACTATTTAAGCTGCTTAAATTCGAAGAAATCTTTGGAGAGTTCAGAGAAGATTCAATTAGGCATATTCTAAGAACAATGCATTAATCTATTCTTTCTCTTCGCTGTAGCTTGGTATTGCTGCGTTGCTTATTATCATTACATCCCCAACTGATTTAACCAGCTGGTGGGGCACCACAACGCCCTTTGCGTTTCCAAGAACCTTGCTTAAGAAGCTGTTTTTGGTTGCCTTTACTCTCCAGCCAAATACCTTTGTCTGCGTGAGTATGGCTTCCTCAACATTTCCGAAGTATTCGCCTGAGTCAGTGAAAACTCTCATATCGTAACAGTCAGACACATTTTTCATCTTGAGCATTTTGATAACCTCCCATTAATATTAATAATAGTTCCATGTTTAGGAAGTATTTAAATCTTTTTATTGTCTAATGATTAAGTTTTTATAATGATAGTTGTTACCATCACCCATGGACACAATCAATCTTAAAATCATAGGAACTTCACACATAGCAAAACAGAGCTTGGATGAGGTAAGGGCAGCCATAAATGACGGGAGTCCTGATATAATAGCTTTGGAGCTTGACAGAAGGCGATTTTTTGCCTTAACAAGCAGGAAAAAGCAGGAAGGGAAATTAAGCATTCGCAATATTATGAAGATTGGCTTGAACGGATTCATTTTTTCCCTAATAGGCGAATTTGCCCAGAAAAAGCTTGGCAAAATGGTTGGCGTCACACCTGGTTCTGAGATGACAGCAGCAATAAGGCTTGCAAAAAAGAAAAAAATCCCATTGGCGCTCATAGATCAGGACATAGAAATAACCCTCAAGAGGTTTTCAAAGTCCTTGACCTGGAGAGAGAAAATGAATTTTGTTGTTGATATCTTCAGGGGTGTTTTCAGCAGAAAAGACCTTGAACTTGATTTTGACCTGAGAAAGGTTCCTGAGGAGAAAATAATAAAAAAATTGATAAAAGAAATGGAACAAAGGTATCCCAATGTTTACAATGTTTTAGTCAGGGAAAGGAATGAGTTCATGGCTGAGAAGCTGGCGCAAATCATAGCCAATAATCCTGAAAAGAAAATTCTGGCAATACTTGGAGCCGGGCATGAGGAAGAGATAATGGAGCTTATCATGCGGCATCTAAAGGATAAAATGAAGTGAATGAAAAGTTTTAAAAAGGATATTATCTTCGCTGTTCTCATGACAACATTTTTGGGTGGGCAAATACTGAAAGGATGCCGTGGAGAACTGGTTGCAATAGTTACAAAAGGAGAGGAGGAGGATTATAGTGCATTCTTATACCCTTTTGGTTCAGAAGAGCTCGTTTATTTGACCGGTATTGGAAGTGTAAAGCGGCCGGTTGTAAGAGCTTATGCAGGTGTCTCAAAGGAAGCTGGAGAACTGGTTACAAAGTGCATGGATTACCTGAATACTGGAAGTATGTCCTTGATGGGTCTTGATCTTAAAATTGCTGTTCCACACTTCATTTAATTCATACACAATAAGGGTGTTGAGTTGCTGAATATTTGGCAAGCATAATATTTATATACGCACCAACATTCCCAATAACTTACAATGAGAAAATACATGAGTATAGTATACTCCTCAAATATCGAAAGAAACCCTGAAGGAGACACTGCTTTGGTTAAGGAGTTTATGGCAGAACTCAATGCAGTATGTGACAATAACCATGGACACCATCTCATGTCAAAGTCAAAATCTGAGCTTGGGCATCACAGGGACAAGCCCTCTCCTACAAACAGATCTGAACTAGCAGAAACTCCGGAGTATGCTAGACAGAATTACATGTATATGGTGGGCGCGGCTCTTGTTGAAAACATTGTAGATCTTTTCAACGGGCACAAGTCAACACATGTTTTGTGTGAATTAGGGCAAGACATTGAGGCTCTTATAGCAGGTTTTAATGAAGTTTATGGGGAAGAAAACATATACAAAAGAGAGATAATCGTCCCGCAACTCTAATCTTAGGAAAAATTTAAAAACTCAGGGGTCAGCTTGTGTTTCATGGTAGAGACCTTCAGGGATTTCAGGGACAAAATAAGCAAATACTTTGCCTTCAGCAGAAATGAGATAATCGGCCTTGTAATAGTTGTGCTGGCTTTGAGCTTCATGGTTGGCTTTAATGACGGTCAGCCAGAGTTCCACCTGGACTTCTGGATAAGGAACTTTATCGGCTGCCTCTTTATTGTTACTTTAGGTGTTCTGGCTAGTGAGTCTGCCAAGCGGCTTTATGCACTGCACCGAGGATATACAGTTACCTTCCATCCTTGGTATATAGGTCTCTTCATCGGACTTATGGTCTCCCTTCTTTCTAACGGCTACCTTGCTTTCCTGGCTTACGGCGGCATAACAGTCACTATGCTCAACGTCCACCGCCTGGGAAAGTTCAGGTATGGCTTGAGCTATAATGAGCTTGGGATTATTGCTGTTATGGGTCCTGCTGCAAATATTTTTCTGGCCTTTCTTTTCAAGGCTTTGATGTTCCTTCCCAACACCTATTTCATTGAAAAGGCAATCATGATAAACGTTGTTTTGGCTCTCATGAACATGCTTCCAATACCTCCTCTTCCTGGCGCTAATGCATTCTTTACTTCACCAGTATTTTATACTCTTTGCCTGGGCGCAATGCTCGGCACAGGCATAATGCTTCTTAAGACCACACTTTTGGCTTCTCTCATAGGCGGATTGCTAATGAGCATAATCTTTCTCATTGCCTACAAGTTTGTTATAGAACCGATTTTATAGCGACTCTCAAGCCGAGGCGGTTCCATTTCGTGGAACTCAAATTTCTCTCCCCATACAGAGTTAAGGGGAGAGAAATTTGACCCTTGGCGCAGCCAAGGGCGCCTCGGTTTAGGGAACTACAAGAAACTAAAAACTGCCTTCTGGACCAAATAGATTATGAAGATATATGTCAGGAATGTGTGGAATCCAAGAAGAAGCACGATTATATAAATTCCTGTCACACCATCAAGTATGCTCATTATGTCTCCGAAGAACACAACTGCCTTTATCATGAGGTAAGAGAAGGCGACCAAGGCGATTTTCCAGCCAAGAAGTTCATGGTGCAACAAAAAGAGCGTAAGGGCGGTTAACAAGTCAAAAAACCCTAAAAGTTTGATTATCATAGGGAGGGTTCTTTTTGGGTCATTATTTAAATCTATTCCTCAAGTTTTGTGAGGTAATTCGAAAGCTTTATAAACAAACAGCCGTTTTCAGCACGCATAACATACAGGAAACTGAAAAGGTTTCTTCTATGTTAATCGAATTTAAGGAGGAAAGTGCGTATGAGAGACTTTAACAAAGGTGGCTTCCGAAGAGATTTCGGACCACGAACAATGCATAAAGCAACTTGCTCAGAGTGCGGAAAGGAATGCGAAGTTCCATTCCAGCCAACAGAAGGCAAGCCGGTTTATTGCAAAGACTGCTATATGAAGAAGAAGAGATATTAATTCTTTGAGTATAGACACTTGCAATTTTTTATTTTTTTTATATATTTTCTGTTTTTAATCTTGATTTCCAAAAGCCTTTTAAATCAAAGGCACATACTTTCTTTGGGGGTTTTATGATAAAGGACTTCAAGCCAAGGCTGTATCAGGAAACAATACTTGCAAGTTCTGCAAGCAAGAACACCTTGGTTGTTCTGCCAACAGGATTGGGAAAGACAAACATATTCCTTATGCTGGCTGCCCATCGCTTAAGGCTTTACCCTGAATCAAAGGTTCTCTTCATAGGTCCAACAAGACCCTTGATAGACCAATATCTCCAGGTTTTCAAGAAGCATTTAGAGATTCCTGAGCAAGAAATGGCTGTTTTCACTGGCTTTGTCAAGCCGGAGAAGAGGGCTGAGCTATGGAAAAATGCAAAGATAATATTCTCAACCCCCCAGGGCTTGGAGAATGATATCATTTCCAGCAAGATAGACCTCAGTGATGTTTCTCTGTTGGGTGTTGATGAAGCGCACAGAGCTGTCAAGGATTATGCATATGTCTTTGTTGCGCAGAAATACCATGAGCTTGCAAAGCATCCAAGGATTATCGGCTTAACAGCTAGTCCTGGAAGCGATTTGCAGAAGATAAAGGAGGTGTGCAAGAACCTCTTCATAGAAAACATTGAGGTTAGGACTTTTGAGGATCAAGATGTCAGGCCCTATATCCAGGACATAAAGCTTACAACAGTAAAGGTTGACCTGCCAAAGGAATTTCTTGTAATAAAAGGATATCTTGAAATGGCCATAAACCTCAGGATGAAGAAGCTTAAGGACTGGGGTATTTTAAGGAGAAAATACATAAAGTATGTCAACAAGACAGACCTGCTAAAGCTGCAGTCAGAGCTTCACAGAAGGATTGGTTCTGGAGAAAAGGATTTTGTTTTGTGGAATGCTGTTTCAGTGCTTGCTGAGATAATGAAGCTCCAGCATGCCTTGGAGCTTTTGGAAACACAGGACATCTCTGCTCTTAGAAAGTATTTTGAAAAGCTTGTAAGCCAGGCAAGCACAACCAATGTTAAAGCTGTAAAAAGGCTTGTTGTAGACCAGGATTTCAAGACAGCCTTTGGGAAAACACTTGCTCTGTCTGATTCAGGTGTGGAGCATCCAAAGCTGAATGAGTTAAAGAAGATAATCAAGAACAGAATCAATGATAAGATAATCATTTTCACGCAGTACAGGGATTCTGCAACAAAAATAGTTGAGGAGCTTAAGGGCGTTGGAGCAACAGCCAACATATTTGTTGGACAGATGAAGAAAGAAGATACTGGAATGAGCCAAAAAGAGCAAAAAAGGATTCTTGATGACTTCAGAAATGACAAATTTAATGTTCTTGTTGCAACATCCATTGGAGAAGAAGGTCTTGATGTTCCTGAGGTTGATCTGGTTATCTTCTATGAGCCCATACCATCTGCCATAAGATATATCCAAAGAAGGGGCAGGACAGGAAGGCAGAAAGAGGGCGAGGTCATAATACTTGTTTCAAAGAACACAAGGGACGAAGCCTATGGCTGGAGCGCATACCACAAGCAGAGAAAGATGTATACCATACTTCAGGATTTGAAAAAGGAGCTGAGCTTTGACACCAGGAACAATGAGCTTAATCTCAAAAGCAATAGCGCAAAAGAGAGCAATGCTACATTAACAAAATTTACAGATCAAAAAAAAACTAAAATCATAGCTGATTTCAGGGAAAATGGCTCTGGCGTTGTAAAAGAGCTCATAAATCTTGATGCTGAGCTTGAGTTTAAGCGCCTGGCAATAGGCGACTATGCCATAAGCAAATCTATTGCTGTTGAGCTAAAGACTGTTGAGGACTTTGTAAACAGCATAATTGACAAAAGACTGCTGGAACAGGTTAAGGCTTTGAAGGATAATTTTGAAAAACCGCTATTGATTATTGAGGGAACACAGGACATCTACGGCGTTAGGAGAATCCATCCAAATGCAATAAGGGGCATGCTTGCTGCAATAAGCATTGACTACGGAGTTCCTGTAATCCACACGAAAAATCCCATTGAAACCGCCTCCTTGCTATTAGTAATAGCAAAAAGAGAGGCAGAAGCAGGCAGCAAGTCAGTAATGCTGCATGAAAGGAAACCATTAACGCTAAAGCAACAGCAGGAATATATCATTTCCTCGCTTCCAGGAATAGGACCAAGCATTGCAGAGCCATTGCTTAAGGAGTTCAGGAGTGTTAAGGGTGTGATGACTGCCTCAGAGCATGATTTGAAAAAGGTAAAGCTCATAGGAAACAAGAAAGCGAAAGAAATAAAAAGGATTACTGAAAGCGAGTACGAGGATAGAAATGGTTGAATGCAAACAAAATGAATTAAAAAGTAAATGCACATGTACCTATCCAAGCTGTAGCAGGAAGGGAAAGTGCTGCGAGTGCCTTGCTTATCATCTAAAGAACAACGAGCTTCCGGCGTGCTGCTTTCCTCCAAACGTGGAGAAAACTTATGACAGGAGCTTTGAGAAGTTCGTAGAAGTTCATAAATAAAAAGATTTAAATGTTTAATTGCGTTTTCTTATTTTATGGAAGCTATGGGTAGTAATGAAACAAATAATTGCCTAGATAAAATGGTAAGACTTCCTGCTTCGGATCGAATGGATGTACTGCTCCATGCTATCCTTATGACCATAGGTTATACGCCGTTAAAAATCGGGCTTTTCTATGATCAAAGAACAGAAGGTACGTCGGAAGAGGATCCTGAGTTCTGGGAAAAACGACATAAATGGTTAAATAGTCTCGTACATAATTTTTTAAAAGCTGCTTATAGTGGTGACCCTAAATATCTGAAAGAAACGGGTTGGGCCCGCATTTTTTTTTAGAATGAGAAGATAATCAAAAACCCATACTCCTTAATCTCTTAACTCTCTCTTCTATTGGTGGATGCGTTGAGAACAATGTCAAAACTCCTTTTGCGCTGAAAGGATTAGCAATGAATATTGAGCTTGTTGTTGCATTTCCAAACCTCATTGGATTCTTTTTTATTCCTGCTTCCAGCTTGAGCAATGCTCTTGACAATCCCTCGCTGTTCTTCAGGGTCTTTGCTGCTGAAGCATCTGCCATATATTCTCTGGACCTTGATATTGCTAATTGAATTATCATTGCAATTAATGGCGCTAATATTGCCAATACCAGCAACTCAAAAATATTGCCTCCATCCCTGTCATCTCTTGAACCGCCAAAAATAGCTGCGTATCTCGCCATCATGGCTAAATAAGAGATAACTCCTGCTATGGTTGCTGCAACCGCCTGAATTAACATGTCGTAGTTCTTTATGTGGCTTATTTCGTGGGCAATGACTCCGCTGAGTTCCTCCTCATTCAATAATTTTAGTATTCCGGTTGTTGCTGCTACTGCCGCATGTTTATGATCTCTACCAGTAGCAAAACAATTCGGATTCTCACTAGGAATGAGATATAATTTAGGTATGGGAATTCCTGCTTTCTTAGATACCTCTTCTGTCACTTTAAAAAGCAAGGGATTGTCAGATTTTTTAATTGGTTTAGCTCTATACATAGCTAGAACAATTTTATCAGAAAAATAGTAAATACCAAAATTCATAAGTATAGAAAAAATAAGGGCTATAAACAGACCGCCTCGGCCACCTAAGAGTCCTCCTACTACTAATAAAAGTCCTGTAAGCAAGCCTAATAACAAAACTGTTTTCAGTTGGTTGTTTATGTTCCCACCCAAAAACCGAGAAATGTTGCTCATATAAAAATTTATTGTTTCTGACAATTTTACGGTTTTTCTGAAAATTCTCACAGGACACTGGACATGTAGGCGTAGCGCTTATAAGCCCTTATTCTGTATTCGAGCTCAGGGAACACGCAGAACTCCTAAATTGTTATTTTCGGTTCTTTACAGAACACGAAAATAACATTTGGAGTTCTGCTAAACGTTCCCTTCGCTCAGTCAAAGAGTTGAGATTTCCTCACAGATGTAGGAAATCTCAACAAATAGATTAAGATTTCAGAGGTAAAGTAAATGAAACTAAGGGAATTTCACATAAACGAGTTTCCTCAAGACAGAATTTTTGTTTTGTTA
The DNA here is from genome assembly GCA_964353575.1 of uncultured Methanosarcinales archaeon. Classification (GTDB taxonomy): domain Archaea; phylum Nanobdellota; class Nanobdellia; order Woesearchaeales; family CAYGWL01; genus CAYGWL01. The sequence goes on from CAYGWL010000065.1 coordinate 7,659, forward strand.
GATAAAGAGTATCATTACAAGTTGTTTGATTATATTAAAAAGAATTTTGGGTTCAAAAGATTCAATAGTTTGTTCTTCAATAATAAGTTAAATTTGAGCACATATAAACAATGGCAAAGAAGAAGGATTCCATTAAAAACCAGAGTTAAAATTCGTTTTATTCCTCTTTGGTTTATAGTAAAACTTTCTGAAGTTTTGAATAATGATGCCTTCTCAATAAAAGAAATGGAAAAACACATAATTGCTTATAAAGGGTCGAGTACTAGTACAGTTATCACCTCGCCAAATTTGCCTTTAGTTGAGGATGACAGGTTACTCAAAATTACCGCTCATTTAATTGGAGATGGTCATGTAGACGGAGCATTCGGAACCAAGTTACCCAAAGGGAAGAGTCATTCCGAGTATAGAAACTTTACTCCTGATTTACTCGATCAGTTTGAAAAAGATTTAAAAGTATTTGGTAACATGACAGTAAGTAAAAATTATGAAGATGGTCGTTTAATAGTTTCGAACGTTATTGGTTATATTCTAAAACACATTTATAAAATTAGATTTGATTGTTTTTACTCCAGAATCCCTGTAGAAATTTATAAGTTACCACGAGAACTTGTGGCAAGTTTTATAAGAGCGTTCGCTGATGACGAAAGTCATGTATATGATGACCATATTGATTTTTACTCTGTTAATAAAAAACTTCTGGAAGATTTTATAAGGTTGTTTAAAGTTAAATTTCTAGAGATTAAACTTTCTGAACTGAAAGTAAATTATTCCTCCAAGAATCCTAAATACTATTTTTATGTATTAAGTGAAAGCAGAAAAATTTACTTGGATTTAATCGGTTCCGACCATCCAGGAAAAAAAGAAGATCTAGTTTTTAATGTTAAAAGAGGATCTAGCAGTAAACAAAAAAATGGAAGAGGTAAAACAAAAGAAAATATTCTTAGGCACCTTCAATTCAATGAATTAACTGCCAAGAATTTATCTAGGAAGTTAGGCATATCTCATGGAACAATAATAGAGCACTTAAATCAACTGGAAGATAAAGGTAAGATAAAGGTTGTTGAAGAAGGAAAAGAAGGAAGATTCTGGAAAACTATTTAAGATAAATTATGAAAGTCTTTCTATATACTTTGCTAATCCTTCTATCTGCCTTATCTTGGTGTTTTTCTGAAGAAATTCTCTGAAGTAAGAATCAATCCTGCAGCCGTTCCTGCACAAATCTTTCTTTAGTTTTCCATAAAGCTGTTTTCCTTTCTTGTCAAGGTCTGTGAGGATTATGATTTCTTTGCTGTTTTTTTTGTTTTTAATGTTATTTTTGACTTCTTTACTTTGTTTATAGTTCTTTTTATTGTTTTTATTAACAATACCCTCAACAATCTCAAACAAAGGATTATTCAAAGAAACAATATTATTCCCATCAACACCCACTTTCCTCAGTGCTGCAACATCCTTTTTTCCTTCAACAATAATAATCTTGCCGCAATGCTTCAGCTTCTCAATCCATTCCTCTAATTCCGTGAGTTCTTGGTTCATGTGCTCAAGTGTGGTTTTTTGTTGTTTATAATGTTTTTGTTAACAATATATATCTAAGTTACTTTCTCAGGCAACAAAGCCCCTATTTCTTCTAAAAGCTTGGTTGAAGGCCCGGGCTGGACCTCAAGAAAATACCATTTCGGCATGCTTTCTCCATGTCCCGAATGGTCATACGAGAAAGGGCACCCGAAAACAGCATCTATCCCTACCCTAAAGCCTGCCCATCCCAGATAATCATATAATCTTTTACCATCACAACTCCTTAGCTCATAAACACATCGCAGTATCTCTGCAGGAATCTCTCTATTGTGTGGGTCTATTCTTAAGTCGGCCAGTATCTGCATTTCAAAATCACTTATGTCTTCCAGCGCACCTTTGCCAGTAAGTGCAATTCCTTTTCCTCCGCGTCTGTGGTTGGACATATGCTCTCCTTTTGTGGTGTTGTATAGAATTGCAACTCCCTTGATGCGGTCTTCATCAACTTGATGGCGGGACTCCACAACTAATCTCAGGTGTGATGGAACTGAAGTAGTTGGTTTTATGTATTCCTGAACAATCCTTGGCCTACCGTGAAATTCCAAATCCTGATTTGAGATTTCCTCTGCTGAACCAATGTATTGGGTTCTAAAGTCATCTTTCAGGAAAAGTGGGTAAAACTCATGCTGAAATTCTGTGGCGAGCAGGGTCTTTGGAGCGGGAATTCCAAAGTGTGGGAAAAGCACTCTGCTCTGGAATCTTTTTTCATACATCAATTTCAGGCAGACATCTATGTCCTGCATAAGCATATTAGCTCCATACATTTCCCCGAACTCCTGCTCTGCTTCCAAACAAAGTGCTGGCACAGGAATCGGATTTCTTGAAAACAATCTCCCAAACATAAGAACAGGTAATCTGAAAAAGTTTTTAAATATATGTTTTTGTTACTAAGAGTGTTCATTGATCTTAAAGTATTAACTTTATATTAATCAGCGCATTCCTTGTCCTGTATGATTATGTGGTGAATCTGCAAGACGACCGGCAGAGCTGAAGGTGAGGGATAGTATGACGTAGGATAGGGGCTTAGAATCGAAAGATTTATATATTGGTAAGTTATATCTTACTAATTGGTGATTCGTATGGAATTTGCAATAACAAAAATAAGTACTAAAGGACAAATAGTCATTCCTAGTTCCTTGAGAAAGAATATCAGCACAGGAGACGAGTTCTTAATGGTTAAGGATAATGAAAGAATAATTTTAAAGAGTATGAGTAGCCTTGCTTCTGACTTAAAAGATGACTTGATTTTTGCTGAGCGAGTAGACAAAGCATGGCAAGACTATGACAAAGGCAAATTCAAAACTAAAACTAAAGAAGATTTTCTCAAGGAGCTAAAGTCATGCTGACTGTCGAATACAAAGATGACTTCTTAAGAAAAATCAGTAAAATTAAGGATGCTACTTTCAAAGAGAAAGTAAAGAAGCACGTAGAGAAAATCCTTAACAATCCTGAAATTGGGAAACCTATGCGATACAATAGAAAAGGCACTAGAGAATTGTACATCTCACCATATAGACTTGCATATGCTTATATCAAAGAAGAGAATAAACTGATTTTTCTAGAACTCTACCACAAAGACAAACAATAAAGCCTCCGTCCGAGTAATATTTCACCTAATCGCTGTTAAATATCCCGCGCCAAATGCGAGGGTGCGAAGTGCCGACCGAACGAAGTGAGGAAGAGCTGAGAAAGCCCAAGTTATTTCCTGGCAAATCTGTTTTTGTCACGACCGTACTGTTTCTCTCTCATCATTCTTTCCCATTCTTCCTGCAAGTCAATTCCGTGAGAATTGGCCATACAAACAACAGTAAAGATTATATCGCTGAGTTCCTGGCCTAAATTATTTTTTGGCTCACTTGGTTTTTTCTTTTTTGCGCCATGAAGGTGGTTTATTTCTCGGGCAAGTTCGCCTGTTTCTTCAGTCAATCGGGCCAGTATCTCAAATGGCGGCCAATACTTGGGGTCAAACTGGCTTATCCATTCCTCAACATCTTTTTGTATATCTTTTAGCGACATAGTTGTTGTTAATAACTGCTAATTTAAAGAGTTTGCGGTTTAATGGCGATTTCTCAAGATTACTCAAAGGTGTTACGCTCTCTTGTTAAGGATTGATTTTTAGTGCGACGATGCTGAAGGGAAAAACTTAGAACTACGAATACTTAAAATAGTTTTCCAAATCCTCCACTTCCTTGGTAAATTTCCAATACTGCCTAGTTCCTCTTTTTGTTTGAAAAAGAATTTTGTCTCTTTTCAAAAGATTAAAAAAGGAACTAATTGTTTTATAGGTTCCTCCAGTATTGTTTTCTCCAACTTTACGAAGTAAGCCACTAATAGTGTCCTCTTTAAGTTTTGATAATTGTTTAAGAACTTTCAATCTTAAGCCACTTAATTTGTGATTAGCTAGTTTCTCTAATTGTAACTCTACTGATATCTTATCAACATCCAGGATATCTTTCATTAATTGTGTATAACCAATAATGCTCATTAGATTACTCTCCCATGCTGGTACTTGTGATGTAAAGGAACAAAATCTGATTTAATATCAAAAAAACATAATTGCACTAACCCCATATCTCTGGCCAATCTAATTTTGTGATCAGAAATATTTTTGATTCCGAAAACAACCTCTCCTTTGTAATAAGGGTAAAGCAACCCTGATTGAATACTTAACCCGGCCCTGAAAGCTCTGCTTCTGGGGATAACAAATACTGCGTATTTAGTGTGTTTTTGATTCATCTTTTCAACAGTAGAGGCAAGAACATATTCCCCTAACTTGAGAACATAAGGCAATTTGATTTCCTCAGCTGTAGGCATATTTTTATCAATATCAACAATCTTATGACTTTTTGTCTTGAATATCTTTCCTAATCGTAAATCAACAGAACATGACTGGATGTTTTTCTCTTTACAATTTTCTATCATGTCAATAGGAAGTGGTGATTTATTTAAATATCTTTCTCAAATGTCAATAAAAAGGCATAAAATTTACATAAATGTCAATAAGGCAGATATAAGTTGACATGATTACTCCAAGTTATGAGGAAAATATCAGTTGATGAATTAGTAGAAATGTCAAGACCATTTCTTAAAAGATATTCTTCAGCAGAGAATTCTGAAAATGCACTAAGACTTTCAGAAATTCTTCAAGAAGATAGTGTAATAGAAAGAATTCCTCACTGGTATGAATTGTTGGCTTTAAGGAGAGAATTCTGGGAAGAAAGAGAATTGCCTCGTGAAGAAAGAAAATACAAGAGAGTTACATTAGAATCGAATAGGAATTATAATCTGCAGCATGTTCTGACTCAAGATGCTTTAGGGATTGTTAATGGACATGTTGTTTTTGGCAGTTTTAGACCTAAGAGAAATCCTCCTCAGAGAGAAGCTTGGTTGGAAATTGATGGCGTAAACAAATCAGTTGATTTACCTAAAAGATATATTGGAGAAGTTGGGTATATTACTGGAGGGATAGAAATAGACGGAGTAATTATTCCTAAAATTGATATTGAAGAATATATAGAAGTACAGAAAAGAGAAACTCATTGGGACGGGTATAGTAATGTTTATTATCCAAGATTTTTTGGACAAGCTCAATTTTATATCAGAGATGAGAAATTTACTGGGAGAGATGTATTCTTTCAACTTGTTTGTAACTTAGACCCAACATTTGAACTGGATGGACTTGTTCCAAAAGTTTATTCCGTTCATGGAGATTGGAAAACTACACTCTGGTTAACAAAGAAATAAAAGTTTCTGCTCTTAGTCTAAGATGTTTTATTTGCCCAGAAAAAATTGAGTTAAATCGCTGTTAGTTTCCCTTAGCAAAGCTAAGGAAAAATCCGAAGTTGAGAAAAAGATTGTTAATCTTTCACAAAGTGCAATAAATTAAAGGAAGTAGGGAGACTCGTTTTAAGTTCTTACTATGAAATAGTTAAAAACAGAAAGATTTATAAATATTAGTTTAATATCTCATTATATTA
>CAYGWL010000066.1:0-4165 GCA_964353575.1 uncultured Methanosarcinales archaeon
GAATGCCGGTTCGGTTTAAGGCGGTAAAGCAACGGGCATATTCCCTTTCAAGAGGAAATATTTTCATGTTTCATTCCACCTTTCCAAACACAAACCTATTCACAAAGAGATTTTATAATAAAAAATTAAAACAATTTAAGAGTAGGCTCTGTACAAGCCGTATGCTGCCTGGCCAACAAGGCTTCCTCCACAAACTGCAACTCCGATTGCCATTCTTTCTTGGAGAGAATTATAATGTGCTGCCTGAAGTGGAACTGCAGGTATCAGTGCTTTAAGTAGCATATCTACTGAAATTGCATTTGGACACATTTGATTTAGTGCACCCTCTAATGCCCCAACTCCAACTCCAGCTGCTAAAGCTAAATAAACTCTCAGGTTACCCTTCCTTCTTTCTTCTGACATTTTACCACCTCATATACTTTTGATAAACCCATTCTTTATAAATTTTTGTTTTTAAAAATTGAAAAACTGAAAAAACAAATTAAACAAATTTTAAATTTAAAAAAATAATTAGCTCTCAGGCGTCATGTTGATTCCAACTGCTGAGCCGCCAGTGCCTCCACCGTCACCTCCTCCTCCTCCTCCGCCTCCACCACCTCCGCTGCTGCTGCCGTCATAAAGCTCCTGCACATTGCCTGCATAGGGCTGTGTTGGAATTGTTGATAGCACAGCAAGCTTTGCATCCGAGTCTGATGTTGAGTATTTTCTTGCATATCCCTTGTCTCCGGTATAACACACTCCAAGGTTTCCGCTGGTGTCATTTATTAATTTGAATCCGTCAGGGGTCCTTCCTATCTCTGCCAATGCAATGCTGCATCCAGTGCTCATGCTTCCGCTTGTTTTTCCATATCCTTCAAGGCTTCCGTCTTTGTTCATGTCAAATGCTATCCATGCACCCAGGCTGTCGCTGGTTACTCCCTTGTTGTAATTTTCTCCAGTGCCTTGCACAACATTGGTTCTGAAAATAACTTTTCCTACTACAGGCTCAGGTTCTAAGAAGCAAAATGTTACTTTGCGTAAGCCTCCACTAAATTCTTCTGTTTTTATGTCGAGTACTTTGATTGTCTTTCCATCAGTAAGTTGGTAGGTTTCTCCTTCTTCCATAGCAGATGTAGTTTCGCTGTTTATGGTGAAAACACATTCAATTGAGCCAACATAGTCCGGTGTGACTTCGTAGTCTTTTCCATTAATATTTTGGGTCTTTGTTTGTCCTTCACTTAAAGTATCAGTCACATCACATTCTGATGGAATACAAGTTCCGTCTTGGCACCCGTATTCACAATCCTCAAGAAGTATTGAATTGTCTGTATAGCTGCATTGAGATTGTATTGTGCCAGGACTTGCACAGAACCAGTCCCTTACATCATGGTAAATGTCAGTGCCAACGCAATAAGCATTGCCCCCTGTGTCAGGAGAACACTCATTGTCAGAGCTGCACTCTATTGGCGGAGCTCCGCACTCATTATCAATAGCGTCGCAAATATTCTCTCCCTGATAACTCCCGAAGAAAAGCCATTGCTTAACTGATTCCAGCTGTGCTCCAATAGCATTAACGCTCAGCTGTATGGACTGCTTCCAGCTTTCCAAGGCTGAAATCCTTGTTTCATGCGAGCTTTGGCTGTCCTCCAGGGCATCAACCCTTTGCTCAAGCTCATTTATTTGAAATTGCAGTTCTTCATGAGTGAGTGCGCTTGCACTTGAAGCCATGCACAGCATTAACAATAAAGAAAGGACTAAAACAATCTTTTTCATATTCACACCCCCAAACTATATAATTTATTGAAACTATTTTAGAGTAGTACCATTAATATATAAAGATTGTTATGTAGGAATTATTGTATTCTAAAAATTATGATGAATCACCGAAAAAGCTGTGCTGTAGTGTTACCAACCCGGCTGAGACAAAAACAAGGAATGATTTGAAATTACCAAAACATATAAATACCCTTCAGAAATTCCTTTTCTTCATGAAGCAGAAGGATGACAACAGGAAGTCAAAAATTCTCATATCTATTTTCATAGCCTTTATCATGATTACAAGTGTTATCGGCTTTATGTTCGGGCAGTATGCAACAGAGCAGTATAAGTTTCGTAATTACAAGTTTACAAGGACAGACCAGGGGCTTTCACTGGTTGTAAACAAGCAGGATGTATATTTTGACTATTTCCCTACAGAAGCCAACATCACGGATTTTGACACGGCCATAGACAGCAAAATCAAGTCAACAAAGATGTTTTATCTTACATATAATTACACCTCCCCTTACTCTGAAGTGCTTGGAAAGTCAGCTTATGACATCATCCTGACCCTGAGCAAATTTGGTGTGTATGTCCAGCCGGCATTCACAAACCAGACAAGCTTCAATGTTCCGGTCATAACATGCGCCAATGCAACTGCCTTTGTTCCTGTCATTTACTTTAAAGAAAGTAATCAGACAAGGGCGTATATTGACTCTGAATGCATTGTCCTGGAATCAGAATCAGAAACTGATTTTGTGCGGCTTAAGGACAGGGTGCTTTTTGGATTTTTCGGGATACTGCCATGAAAAGAATCAAGAAAAAGAACATAATCTTGTTTGTATCCATAGCGCTTATAGTGCTTGTCTTCGCTGCAATCTTACTATTCAAGCAATATTCTAATCAGCCTAAGAAGATGGAAGTTATAACCTATGAAGGCTTCACCTTTGAAGAGCACGGCGACATGTGGTTCACTGAGTGGTTGAGGCAGGACAACCAGAGCTTTGTAATCCCTTTCCACTTTAACCCAAAGCAGGTTGAGGACGTTCCTATGGAAGGGAGGATATCACAGGATTTTGAGAAAGATGCAATTTATCTGACTTTTGACCCTGACGAGTTCAACCTGAACTATGTTGCAGTTGCCTTCGGAGAGATAAGCTTCAGCCTGGTCCAGGTCTTCAATATTACTCCAATCGCATCGTGCACAAAGAATTACACTGGCTGCGAAGACAGACCAATAGTAACGTGTGACGACATGGACAAGGCGATTATCTATGTCAAGCAGTCAAACACCACACAGGTTTTATTAAAAGGCAACTGCATTGTTATTGAAGGTTACGGCTCGGATATTGTAAAGGCTGCTGACCGTCTCTTATTCGGAATGTATAACATCATGAAAAGATGAACACTCATTATTATTCTGAGAAACAGGATTCTCCTTTGAGACTGAGGAAGGTAAAAGCCTTTCTAAGGGGGCACAGCTTGGAATTCTTCACTGCTTCAGGGGTTTTTTCCAAAGACAAGATAGATAAGGGCACTGAACTCCTGATAAGCAGCAGCATTATCAAAAACAGCTGGAGTGTCCTTGACCTCGGATGCGGCTACGGCGCTCTTGGCATTAGCATTGCCAAGTCTTTTCCAGATAATGAGATAACAATGAGCGATGTTAATGAAAGGGCTTTGAAATTAGTGAAAATGAACATTGAATTAAATGATATTGATAATAAAAATAAAAATATAAAAATAATCAAGAGTGACGCTTTCAGTAAAATCAAAGAAAAATTCAACACAATCCTCATTAATCCTCCGCAAACAGCAGGCAAGCATATCTGCTTCAAAATGATATCTGACTCAAAAAACCATTTGAAGGAAAAGGGATTGCTTCAGCTGGTGGCAAGGCACAACAAGGGAGGAAAAACATTATCAGAAAAGATGAACGAGGTTTTTGGCAATGTCACAGCAATAACAAAAAAATCTGGATATAGGGTCTATGTTTCAGAAAACACTTAAATCTCAACAACACCTTCTTCTGTAAAGGCAACCAGCCTTATCCCGAGCCCCAGCTTCAGCAATGCAGAGAGTATTGCCATGTGCTCCTTTCCTGTTCCGGATGCAATATTCAGGGCAACCTCTGTGCCAGAAATGTTATTTCTTAATTTACTGACAATATCCTCAACAAGACTTTTCAAAGGCATGCTGTCATCAACAACAACAAGCGTGACACTTGCCCTTGGCTTGAAATTCTCCTTTCCAAACTCGTTTGTTATGAGAAAAACATTGTCCCAGGACTCGCTCTCCATGAGCTTGTTCACATAAGTCCATGTTCCCTTTCCAGCCCCAAGGCAGGCAACCAGACACGTCATAAATTTATGGTTGCGGTATTAATTATATAAACGTTGCGGAAAACCAGAGTTGGAAAACATGAATC
>CAYGWL010000067.1:0-1916 GCA_964353575.1 uncultured Methanosarcinales archaeon
ACATGGACCACATGAGAAAGCAGGTAGGGGACGGATTCTTTTTTGAGGTGGACAAGCTCCTCGAGGATTTGAAGCATTACAAAAAAACGAGAAAGAAAACGCTGAAGAAATATAAACTAAAATAAAAAAAACCGTAAATTATATTCTGAAGTATATAATAAAACCTTTAATCAATAACTAAATGTTTCTTAATACATTCATTTCAACACTATAATAAAAGTTATAAGTAATGATAAAAACTTTTAATATATTTCCAATTCAACATAATAATAAAACTTTTAATAAATACTTAAAATATTTATTATATCTTTTTTTTAATAATTAATTTTTTTCTTCTTCAATAACTTTATTTTAGACAAAATATTTAAATACGAAGTATTACTATGTTCTATTATGAAGGAAACTCTTGTTGTTTTACTATTAATAGTGTTAGTAACAACCGGACTTTTCTTCATAAGCAGGAACGACATTGATATAACTGCCTTCACAAGCATGGCTGTCTTAAACCAGACAGCAGAACTTTCTGTGATTGACCTTAACCTTCAGTCACATTTTGAGGAACCCTGCTTTGTTACCATAAGCGGCACTGTCAAGAATACGGGCAGGACTGATGCAAGCGAGATTGTTGTGAGCTGCTTCCTGCAGGATGAGGACAAGAACCCTTTAGGCATGGAGGCAGAATACCTTGGAGAGCTCAAGAAGGGCTATGTGAATAACTTCATGATGCAGATAAACACCATGTGCCTCAAGTATGTTCCTGATTATGAGTGCAGGGCTGAATGCAGCAACTGTTAGAATGGTGAATGTTGTGAAGCAATCCCAGAGCGCAGGCGGAGTGGTGATTAATAATAAAGGCGAGGTTCTTGTTGTGAACCAGCAAGGCAACTCCTGGTCCCTTCCAAAAGGTCATATTGATGAGGGTGAAAGCAGGATGCTTGCTGCCAGAAGGGAGATTTATGAGGAATCAGGCATAACCCAGCTGGAATTTATTAAACCATTGGGCAATTACCAAAGATACAAACTCAGCCTGGATGGCGGGGATGACACCTCAGACCTTAAGACAATATCCATGTTCCTTTTCAAAACAGACCAGGAAAACTTAAAACCTCTTGATCCAAAGAATCCGGAAGCAAGGTGGATAAGGAAGGACAGGGTGGCTCATTTGCTTACACACACAAAAGACAAGCAATTCTTTCTTAGCATCATTGATAAGATATGATTTCTGGACTTTAGCAATATTTTTATAGGAGTTCATATAAGATACATTATACGCCTTTTTTTGTGCTGGAAACAGGTTTTTTTGATAAAAACCCAGGGTTTTAGCATGAAAAATAGGCTTGGAGAGGTTTTTAATGGAAAAAGAAAAAGAGGTGAAAGAGACAGAGCAGAAAAAGCAGAGTCTTGAAAAGCTTGAGCCAGAGCTAAGGCTTCGTGGATTCAGCAATGAAACTATTAAATCATATATTTTCTACAACAATAAATTCCTGGCTTTTATTGGCAACAAGGATGTCAACACTATTAGTAGTGATGACATAAAGAGTTATTTGTCCCAAATGATATCACAAAACAAGTCAAGCTCAACCATTGCACTTGTAAAGGCTGGCTTGAAGTTCTATTATGATGAAGTGCTCAAAAAGAACATAGTTGACTTCAAAACACCAAAGATATCCAAGAAGCTGCCTGTTGTTCTGACAAGGGATGAGTTAAAGAGAATGATAGATGCTAGCCAAAGCAACAAGAGCAGACTAATGATAAAGCTGCTCTACTCATCAGGAATGCGGCTTTCAGAATGCGTAAACCTCAGGGTGAACAACCTTGAGATTGGGGAGAAGATTGGCTGGATTAGAGCTGGAAAAGGAAAGAAGGACAGGATGTTCATACTCTCTGACAACGTCATTGAAGACATAAAGGATTTC
>CAYGWL010000068.1:0-12304 GCA_964353575.1 uncultured Methanosarcinales archaeon
AAATATAATCGTTATTGGTGGCGGACCACACTCCACTTCTTTACCCAAACAAACCTTAGAAGACTCTCAACTTGATATTGCAGTTGTGGGGGAAGGAGATTACACAATTGTGGAAATAGTTGAAAATAAAGATCTTAGTAAAGTTAAAGGCATAGCTTACAAAAAAAATAATAAAATCGTTCTGACTGAAAAAAGAGAGTCTATAAAAAACATGGACGACTTGCCTTTCCCAGCATGGAAACTCTTTGAAATACCTAAATATCGTGCTCCAAAAATAAGAGCAAAAGCAAATCCTGTGGGTTCATTGGAAACAAGCAGGGGGTGTCCTTTTCAATGCACTTTTTGTAATAAGCTTGTACAGGGTGTTAATTTTAGGCCCAAATCAGCAAAGAGGGTGGTTGATGAAATAGAGTACATGCTTGACTGCGGATTTAAAGAAGTGCATATGCAGGATGATGGATTTGCCACGGATATTAACCGCGCCATTGAAATTTGTGACATCATCCTTAAAAGAAAACTTAAATTTCCATGGAACATAGCAAATGGTGTTAGAGTAGACCGGATTAATGAAGAATTTTTTATTAAAGCCAAAAAAGCAGGATGTCATAGTATAGGTTTCGGTATTGAATCTGGGTCGCAAATGATCCTTGACAGCATAAACAAAAGGACTACCTTAGCACATATTAGAAAAGCCATTAAATTATGTAGAAAAGCAGGTATAGAAAGTGTAGGTTTCTTTATTATTGGTCTTCCAAAAGACACTGAAAAAACAATTAGAGAGACTATAAATTTTGCAAAATCTCTTGATTTGGATATGGCTAAAGCAACCGTCTTAATGCCTTTTCCAGGAACTGCAGTGTTTAAAGAATTAGATGAACAGGGGTTAATATTGTCAAAAGAGTGGAATAAGTACAATTACCACAGTTCTTCTGCAAAAGAAGTATTCAGGCATCCAAATCTTGATTGGGGCACGTTGTTTAATTACCAAAACAAATTTTACAAAGAGTTTTATTTCCACCCTAAAAAGATTTTTGAAGAAGCTGTTATGAGCATCAAAGACGGAAGCATATTCTATAAGATGAAAGTTCTGTTAAAAACAAAATGGTAAAAGCTAGTTACACCAAATACCTTGTTTTGCTTATAATCGTAGCTGCTTTACTGCGATTCTCTCTCGCTTTCATTGTCCACCCCTCTGGTGACGGCGCCTGGATTGCTGTTGCAACAAAGTTTATAGCTGAAAATCACAGGCTTCCTTTGTTTGAGCTGGTTGGCAGGCCAGAGCCTTTCTGGCATGCCCCTTTATTTCATATAATAAGCGCGTTTTTTTATATTCTGTTCGGGGATATTGGAATAAAACTGACCTCTCCTTTATTTGGGAGTTTATCATTAATTTTGACCTTTTTAATAGCAAAAAAGCTTTTCAATGAAAAGATTGCTTTTTATGCAACACTCTTTCTTGCCTTTGTCCCAATACACATTTACCAGAGTTCCATACCTTTGACAGATTCATTAACAACCTTTTTCGCGCTGCTGAGCATTTTTCTAGTATTGGAAAACAGATATTTTTTTGGTGCCATATCAACAGGGCTCCTGCTTCTGGCAAAGCAGACAGGAATATTCTTGATTCCGTTACTGATTTTTCTTATTTACATAAAGATAAAAGACAAGAAAATATTCTTGGCAAAAACCTTCTTATTCATTTTAATAGCTGCTCTTGTGTGCTCGCCTTGGTATATGCGCCAGGCAGTGAATCTTGGCAATCCTGTTTATCCCTATCTTAACAACTTTTTTAAAGGGTATACAAAAGAAGGAGTATTTCAGTTACAGAGCATAAATCCTGCCAACTTGCTCAATGTGAAATACATTGTTTCTTCCGGTTATTTAGATAGCTTTGGGGTCCCAAACGGCGACATAAGGGTTTTATCATTTTTATCCTTACCTTTCCTGAATCTTTTGTTTTTTCCATGGTTTGCTGTGACATTAATATTCACATTACCGCTCGTAATTGGACTAATGAAATTTAGAATTAAAAAAGACCAGAGCAAAATCCTGGTATTTTGGATAATTCCCTACCTTGTTTTCATGACCCTTCTGCTCATGCACTTTCCCATGATGAACACACGCTACATACTGCCTATTTTTCCGGCTTTTGGAATGATATGGGCTCATGGAGTAATAAAATTAGAACAAAAAGTTCCAAAGAAAATAATTTTATCATTTATTTTATTGTTTATCATCACTTTTACAGCATCTGAAACCATCAAAACAATAACAGCCACGAATGCTTGGAAAGTCTACCAAGAAGATTTTGACTGGATAAAGGGTAATGTTCCAAATAATGCAACTGTTTTTATGTACTGGAAGGGACAGACCTTGGCATACAACATAAAGCAAAAGGTTGACTTTGTTGGTATTGGCGAATGGAGTCTCAGCAACCTGAGCGCAGGCTCTTATATTTTTGTTAACCAAGATTTCAAACTTGACCTGTTAGTGTTTCCAGAAAACGAGTACGACTATATCAAAAATAATCCTAATTTTGAGATTATTTACAGTAATACAAAAACTTCAACAGAGATTTATTCGGTTAATCCATCTTAAAAAAATTCTTAACCAAATCTAGCTCTTCCTCGCCAATACCTTTTGTTATCAGAAGAACAGCAAAATAAGTGATTACAGCTGCAGGCACTATTAAAAATATGTGAAAGGATTTTAGGGAAAATATCAGTACAACCATGATGATTCCTGCCAGAAGTGGTTTGGTGATTGTTTTTAAGAAATTTATTGAGTAACCATTTCTTGAGCAGAAATAATAGAGCAGGCTAAAATTTATTATTTGGGTAACCACTGCCACAATGCTTGCACCAACATAACCGTAAATAGGAATGAGCATCAGGTTTAAGACTAAATTCAGCAACGCTGATGCAATAACTGAATAAGCGAATAGTCTTTGCTTGTTTATCGCATTTAGGAGGTATCCTGTAACATAGTTCAGGAACAGGATTGCTTCTGCCCATATAAGGATTTTTAGCACAAGGATCGAGTTTGTAAACTGTGCTTTGTAGATAAAAAGGATTATTCTGTCAGCCAAGAGTGATGTTCCTAACCCAAGTGGAAAAGCTATCAGAAAAAGGTAATAAAATGATCTCTCATAAAGCTTTGCAAGCATATTCTTTGATGTGGCATGAAGCCTTGACATAACCGGGAAAACAGCACCGATTGTTATGAAAGGCAGCCAAGAAAGGGGTTCTATTAGTTTATAGGCTGCGTTGTACCATCCCACAACTGCGTAGCCCTTTATTACTGATAAAATCAGGGTGTCAATCTTGAAGTAGAACATCATGAACAAGGCGGTTAACCAGAAAGGTAGAGACTCCTTGAGAAAAGACATCCAGAGAGAAGTTTTAATTTCCAGGCTAAACCTTGTAAATCTTTTGATAGTTATCATCAAAGCCAAGACAAATGACACACCATACGAGACAATAAAGACAAACATCAAGGTAACTAATCCAAATCCTTTAATAAGCACCAGCCCCCCTAATAACAATGCCAGAATTCTTTCCACACTCATTACTAAAGAATAATATCCCATGTCTTCAAAAGCATTATAAAGCATCCTGAAGGGGTTAGCCAGCATATTCAAAAAAATAGCAGCAGTTGCCATTCCCACTATTAAGATTGTTTCTGTAGATTTTCCAATGAAGAAGATGGAAAGCATGATGGCTGCTGATGCTATTAGAAGTACAAAAAGATTAAGTGTGAATATGTTGCTCAAATACTTTCTTGCTAAAGCCTTGTTTCGTGCTACCTCTCTGACCATGAAGATGCCTGTTCCAAGGTCAGAGCTCGTTAGCAAAAGGCTTGCCAGTGCAAATGCAAAGGAGTATTTTCCTAATCCAACATCACCTAGATAGCGGGCTATTAATATTATAAGCAAGAACGAGCATAGCATAGTGATAACCTGCCCAAAAAGCAGGAAGATGCTGTTCTTGACTATGCTTTTTGATGTATTCATATATGGAAATAAAAAAGCCTACTTTATATTTCTTATGATTTTATAATCTAAATGCATCTAAGATTCAGTGTAAATAACAGACTGCCTTTTTTCTCCCTTAACCCTGTAGGAAGAAAAAAGTAAGTTCGAGAAATGCCCTGTATTCCTTAGGACTTAACATTAACAAAACAATTAAATAAAGAACCCATTTACCAAGGCACGTGGTTAAAAAACTAAATATGGGCTGTGGAAGCGCCCCTAAGAAAGGCTATATAAATTTAGATAAAATAAGGTTAAAAGGTGTGGATGTTGTTCACGACCTAAATAAGTTTCCTTATCCTTTCAGGGATAACGAGTTTGATGAAGTTTTTGCTGACAATGTATTAGAGCACTTAGATAATATCATAAAAGTAATGGAGGAAATTCATCGAATATCAAAACAAGGTGCCATAATCAAGGTGATTGTCCCATATTTCCATTATCATGGCGCATTCCAGGACCCAACTCACAAACATTTTTTTACATTGGATTCCTTTGATTATTTTACTGAAGAAGGGGGCTATAATTTTTATTCAAAAGCAAGGTTTAAAATAATTAAGAAGGTGATTATACCTACATGGTTGGGTAGGTTTGTTCCATTCAAAAAACTGTTTCTTAACATGCTTGCCATGATATTTGGAGAACTTGCCAAGGCCATCTACTTCGAACTCAAGGTGGTCAAATGAAACAGCCTTTTGTATCCATAATACTCCTTAATCTTAATGATGAAAAAAATACCATAAACTGCTTAAGGTCACTGGAAAAATTAGACTATCCAAACTATGAAATAATAATAGTAGATAACGGTTCTTGCCTTGACTCATTCAATGCTATCAAAAGGCATGCCAAGAAATTGAAGTTAAAAACAAAGCTTATAAGACTAAAGCAAAACAAGGGCTTTTCACAAGGTAATAACATTGGCGTTAGGGCTTCTAAGGCGGAATACATAGTTTTGCTTAACAATGACACCCTTGTCAACAAATACTGGCTAAAAGAAATGATTAAGGTAATGGTAGAAAATAAGAATACTGCAATAGTTGGCTCTCAAATCAATAACATAAGCGCTTTTTATAAAAGAAGGAAAACCTTAGGAAGTGTGATGAGCATATTTGGAGAACCTATAGATGTCGCATCAGAAGATAAATGCTTTACTTTTTTTGTATCAGGATGTTCCATGCTTTTTAGAAGAAGTTTGATAGGAGAGCCTTTTGATAAAGACTACTTTGCTTATGGAGAGGATGTTGCTTTGAGCTGGCTGATTCATTTAATAGGCTACGAAACGAAAATTGCAGATAAGTCAAAGCTGGATCACCTTGGTGGTGTTGTTAGAAAAAGGCTTTCAAAGCTTGTGGAATTTCATGGTGAGAAGAACAGACTTATGAACATGTTACTTTTTTATGAGTTAAAAACGCTTGTCAAGTTAGCACCCATAATGTTTTTAAATATATTAATAACTTTGGTGATATCCATACCAAAAGCAAGATTTACAACAAGGATGGAAGCATATTTTTGGTTGATAAAAAATTACAAAAAAGTAATTGAAAAGAGAAGGAATATCCAAATGCAAAGGAAGATTTCAGATAAAGAGATATTACGCAATGTCAGTTGTCGCTCACCTTACATCAACAATTTTCTTGTTAATAAGTTACTCGAACTTTATTGTTTTATATTCAGGTTGCCTGTTTTAGAGCTCAGAAAATGAAAATAGCAATAGTATCAACTTATCCGCCGAAGAAATGCGGTATAGGAATTTATGCAAAGAGGTTAGCTGAGGCGTTATCAAAGCATAATTTTGTTAGAGTTATTTCCTTTAAAGGATTTGATTACCGAGATAAAAAAGCAGTGCCTATATTGGGAAAAAACAACATTTTCAGTTACTTCAAGGCTGCTGATTACATCAGAAAACAGAAGTTCAACAAGGTTTTGATAGAATATGAATACCTCTTCTATAACCCTTTCTTCTTTATAGTATTTTTATTATTGCTAAAAATAAAAAACACCAAGGTCAATCTCGAAATACACACTGTTGTCCCTTACAATGATTTCATTAAAAAGAGCATTTTCACAGCATACCATTCTGCAATGCTTCTCTTTGTTGACAAAGTTATAATGCATACAAAAGCAGCCGAGGAAAAGCTTTTGGAGAGAACCTTTGTCAAGAAACCCGCAACACTTCTGCCAATGCCTGTCTTGATTAGAAAACCAGGAGCCAAGAAGTTTGAGCACAAAATAGAAGGAGGGCATAAAAAAAGAATTCTCACTTGTTTTGGTTTTGTTAATATTGATAAAGGCATAGACATAGCTATTAAAGCCTTCGGAGGTATGAATGGAGTCCTCCTTAAGATTGTTGGCAGCGTTAACCCAACTTCCATGAAAAAGCAGTTTGTTTATTATGATAAAATAAAGAAAGAAGCCAAGAAGTTTAACAATATAATTGTCATTGATAGATTCATAAGTGAAAAAGAAAAAGAATTGCTGTTCAAAGAAGCGGATTTTTTTATACTTCCATACCGCTTCATAGAGCAGAGTGCCATCCTTACAGATGTGTGGTCCTATTCAAAGATACCCCTATGCTCTGACATAAAGCCTCTGAAAGAACAGATTGAGGACAAATACGGGGTTTTGTTCAAGTCAGAACATCCTGATGATTTAAGAAAAACTTTCGTAAATATTAATAATGATAAAAAAAGACAAAAAATAATTGTAAACAGCATAAGGAAATTAATTAAGCAGCGGAGTTTTGATAGTTATTCTAAGAGACTCCTGCCAGAGCTCGCTTAATCAAAATTTGAATGAGGCGAAATCACTTTTTTTTTGATGATACCAATGATTATGGCAGTTGCACCTGGATAGGGATTGCCGTAACCAACTCCGCAAACATCTTCCCAGCCAGTTTCTACCCACTTATTATCTTTTGATATTCGCTTAAGGTAATATCTTTGAGTAAAATGTATCTTCCCTTCTTTTAATAGCTTATCCATTTCAGGATTATAGCCCAAGGGCAAAGTAACAACTATCTCGCCTCCCGGATTAAGCAGTTTTTTTAGATTCTGGATAGCAACAAGTATTTTCTTGGAATCTTGTGGTTTCTCGTCCCAGCCAACATGCTCCAAAGTTGAGATACTCACTATCAAATCATACTTTTTAGATGGTTTAAAATCAACCACGTCCTTGTTAATAACACCCTCAACACTTTCGTACTTGTCTAAAATATCATGGTTGACGCTGAAGTAATAAGAAAACACATTGCCAACTTCAAGGATGCTTTTTCTATTACCTCTCTTTACAATATCCCATACAATTGGAATCTCAACAGCTCTTTCATTTGTCCATGTTAGGTTGTGGTTATGATAAAAGTAAAGATGTGTTTTTCCTTGAAAAACAAAATATCTTGGCGATTTAAAAATTTTATAATAGTAGTAACCAAGAAAATTTTTTACCTTAGCACCTCTGTAATAAATAGCTGTGCCCTTGAAGTACTCTTTGGCTCTAGAAATGAGTTTTCTTAATTGTTCGAAGAATTTACTTTCTCCCTCACCCATACCTTAAATATCTCTTCAAACCTGTTTATTAAACTTTCTAAATAAGTGCACTTCACATAAAGCAAAACTTTATAAATAACTTGGATTTTTTCGGGCTTGGGGGGAAACATGCCTGAAGATGCTAATGAAGATGATGAGCTAGAGCTTGACTTTAGCAAGGTAACCAAATTCTTTAAGGGAAAGAAGAAGCATAAGAAAGAGCAGTCTAAAGAGGAGAAGGAAGAAGGGCTTTTGGAAGAGAAAAAGGAAGAGGAATCAATAAAGGCAGAAAGGAAGGAAGGAAAGAAAGAAGATAAAAGAGAAGATGAAGAAGATGAAGTAGAACCTGAAAGAGAAGAGGAAAAAGAGAAAAAAGATGACGATGAAATCTCTTTTGATTTAAGCAAGCTAAAAACCTTCTTTAAAAGACCTTTTAAGCATGGCAGAAAGGAGCATGCGAAAAAAGAGGAAAAGGGCGATGAAGAGTTTGCCTTTGACATGGCTGCTGCTGCCAAGTTTTTGAAAAAATACGGAATATTCCTGCTCATACTCATTCCATTATTTTACACAATAGCTGTGAGGATGCCTTCAGCATCAGCTTCCTACACTGATGACTGGG
Source organism: uncultured Methanosarcinales archaeon (assembly GCA_964353575.1). Lineage (GTDB taxonomy): Archaea > Nanobdellota > Nanobdellia > Woesearchaeales > CAYGWL01 > CAYGWL01. Next base: position 8,171 of record CAYGWL010000068.1, read on the forward strand.
CAAAGACATCTGTCGACAATTATTACAGGTCGCAGATAGAGGCTCAGGTAAGCCAGCAGTATCCCAATCTTCCATCAAGCAACAAGGCAGCCCTTGTGAGTGACCAGTTCCAGCAGTTCCTTAAGGAGAACAAGGACCAGGTGAGCCAGCAGATAGAGGGGACTTCTCAGTATTTCAAGAGCTTCTTCCAGGATCCGGAAGGCAAGCCCTACATGCCTGACATAGACCCTTATTACTGGTATCGTTATGCAAACAACATCCTTGAGCATGGCTATCCTGGAGACATAAAGAAGGAGGTTAATGGAGTAGAGTCTGACTGGGACAACCATCAGCTGGCTCCAACTGGAAGAAAGATACTCATGACTGACATGTTCCATTCATACTTCCTGGCTTACTTTTACAAATTCATGCACGCCTTTAATCCAGCCTTGAATTTGATGCAGTCAATGATGTATTATCCTGTCTTCATCTCTGTGCTTGTTGTTGTTTTTGTTTATCTGATTGCCAGAAGGGTATCAGGTGATTTTGGCGGCTTCTTTGCTGCTCTGATGTGTGGAGTCAATCTTGCATTCCTTAACAGGACAATATTTGGTCATGCAGATTCTGATGCATGGGTGATATTCTTCCCTGTTCTCATAACCTGGCTTTTTTTAGAGGCATTTAGTTCAAAGAACAGGAAGCTCATACTCTTGTTCAGTGGGTTATCAGGCATTTTTGTGGGTATCTACAGTCTTGCATGGGGAGGATGGTGGTACATCTTTGACTTCCTGCTGGCTTCCCTGGGTCTTTACGGTATATACTACCTGATTTTGCACAGGGATGAGCTTTTTAGCAAGCCGCTCAGCATATTAAAGCGTCCAGAATTGCAGAACTTAATACTCATTGCATTAACCTTTTTTGTTGTTTCAGGAATCTTTGTAACCCTTTTTGTCGGCTCGCGCAGCTTCTTTATGTCTCCAATATCATACCTTGGCTTTACACAGATAAAGGCGCCTGTTTTAAGCGCTCCATGGCCAAATGTCCTTACAACTGTTGCAGAGCTTAATGAGGGCTCAGTTGACAGCATAATTGGCAATTTAGGCGGATTGTTCCTGTTCTACATAGGCTTGATAGGCATTGCCATAAGCATGACTTCCAGAAAGATTAACACCAAGGACGCAATTTTCCTATGCCTGTCTTTGATTTGGTTCGGTATGGCTTTATGGCTCAGGAACTACGGCTTATTCCTTTTCTTCGCGCTTCTGAGTATACCGGTTATAGCAAGGTGTGTGTGGTCTTTTATGGAGAAGGACACAGAGATTAACATCAAGTATGCAATTCTGCTTTTCATATGGTTCATAGGAACCTTTTATGCAAGCACAAAAGGCATAAGGTTTAGCCTGCTGCTGGTTCCTGCATTCAGCATAGCTTTTGGCATAGCGCTTGGAAGAATGCTGCAGCAGCTTTCAGATTTTGTTTCCAGGGAATTCCATATAGACAAACTCATTATTGGCAGTGTAATGTTTGTTTTATTCCTCATGCCTGTATTCGTTATGCCAGTTCCTGGTTCTGATACTTCGCCCTGCCCATGGTATCTTGGAGCCGCTTTTGGAAGCCAGGGCATGGCATGCACCTCCTATAAAGTCTCAAACCGCGACGTGCCAATAATAAATGATGCATGGTATAATGCATTGAAGGAGATTCAGAAAAACTCTGAGGAAAATGCCATAATCACCTCATGGTGGGACTTCGGACACCATTTCAAGGCATTAGCAGACCGTCCTGTTACTTTTGACGGAACAACGCAGGATCTTCCACAGGCGCACTGGGTTGGCAAGAGCCTTCTCACAGACAACGAGGACCAGGCCATTGGAATACTAAGGATGCTTGACTGTGGAGGTTATGAGTCTTATAATGAATTGAAGAAGATAAAGAATGACTCCCTAGAGCCAATAGAAATACTTTATGCAATAATTGTAATGGATGAGGATCATGCCAGGACCGCATTAACTCGTGATTATGGGCTTACAAACGAGCAGGCACAAAACATACTTGAATACACGCACTGCTCGCCACCGCAAGGATTTTACATAACTTCAAGCGATATGATAGGAAAATCAGGTGTGTGGGCTCATTTTGGAAGCTGGGATTTTACGAGGGCAGACATATGGTACACAACCCAGGGAATGGACAAGCAAAGCTCACTTGACTACATGATGCAGATGCACAACTATTCACAGGAAAAGGCAGAGCAAACATACTATGAAATACAGGCGCTTGCTGATGAAAAGGAAGCCAATACATGGATAGCTGGCTGGCCCGGCTATTCCTCAGAACTTGACTCGTGCAATGTGGCTGGAAGCATAGTAACGTGCGCCAATGGTTTAGAAGTAAACCTTGATGGCATGGATGCATATTTCCCAAATACTCAGCAGGGCCTTGTCAAACCAGTATCACTTGTTTATGCAACAAAAGATGGTGTTTTTGAAAAGCAGCTTAATGGAAGCGTTCCTTACTCAGTAGCGCTCGTACCTATTGGTGAAAGCTATAAATCTATTTTGATGAGCCCTGAGCTTGCTGACTCAATGTTTACAAGGCTTTTCTTCTTTGAAGGGCACGGCTTGAGGCATTTCAAGCTTCTTACCCACCAGAAGAGCATAGTCCAGGAGGATATCTATGTGTGGAGCATAAACTGGACGGGCTCTGAGCCGAATGTAATGCCTGCCTTTGTTGAGAAGGACACGGTTGCTGATGGGGATTCTGTTGAGGTTTACTACATCGGCTACTTTGAAAACAACACAGTATTTGATTCATCCATACAAAACTGGCAGGACCTTAACATAACTCCTGAATCTGATTTTGATGCCTTCACAAACTCACCACTGCCCTTTACTCTTGGACAGAATCAGGTCATACCAGGCTTTGAGCAGGCAATCATTGGAGTGAAGCTTGGAAAAGAAAAAACAGCGGAGATACCTCCTGAAAAGGCATACGGAACAGACCCAGAAGCGCATCCCTTGGGCAACAAGACCTTGTTTTTCAAGATAAGGGTTGTGGGCATAAAATAAGGAAATCATTCACAAAATTATTAAAAGGATTGCTCTTATTCTTAAGACTGTTTTGATGCTTTAATGCTGTTATCAGCAATAAAAAAATAAAAAAAGATAAAAACAAGAAATAACAAAATCAATAAAAAAATAATAATAAGAAGAATAAGGATAATGAAAACAAGACAGAAAATGAAAAAGCTCTTTGTTGTCATACCTGCGTATAATGAAGAGAAAAGAATAGGTGATGTCATAAAAAAGACAAAGAAATACACAAGCAACATCATTGTTGTTGATGATGGCTCAAGGGACAGGACTTATGATGTTGCCAGAAAGTTTAATGTCATTGTTGCCAGGCACGTCATAAACCTTGGAAAGGGCGCTGCCCTGAAAACAGGCTGCGAGCTCGCAATCAGAAAAGGAGCAGACGCAATGGTCCTCATAGATTCAGACGGCCAGCACAATCCAGAGCAAATCCCAAATTTCATAAAGGGACTTGAGGACAGCGAAATAGTGTTCGGCTGCCGCAAGCTAAGCAAAAACATGCCTTTCACAATGAGGTTTGGCAACTGGTTCATAAGGATTATGACGCGTTTGCTTTTCGGAATAAAGCTTGATGATACTCAATGCGGCTTCAGAGCTCTTACAAGCAATGCCTACAGGAAAATAGAGTGGGATTCAGCAGACTATGCTGTTGAGTCAGAGATGATTGCCAATGCAGGCAAAAAGAATTTAAAGCTGAAGCAGATTCCAATAGAAACCATCTACGCAGACAATTACAAGGGCACGACTGTGCTGGATGGCTTGAAGATTGTTTCAAACATGATTTGGTGGAGGGTGACAAGATGGAAATGATTCTGGGTGTTCAAATCTTTGGGGCGCTTTTCGGCCTTTTCATAATGTACCTGAGCTTTGTCTTTATGAAAAGAGATGAGTTCACCAACAATGAATGGGGTTTCTGGACAGTTCTGGGATTAATGATTACCTTCCTTTCAGTTTTCCCGAGAATACTTGACCCTTTTGTGCAGACGCTCAACATGAGCAGGAAGATGGACCTTCTCATAATCTTTGGCTTTATCTTCCTCATAGGCGCTGCATTCTATAATTA
>CAYGWL010000069.1:0-2987 GCA_964353575.1 uncultured Methanosarcinales archaeon
AAGACAAGGATTTGCAGGATTCCCGGAAGGATGAAGAGAACCCTTTGGATAAGGGAGGGAGATACTGTGCTTGTTGAGCCATGGGAACTCAGCGGAGATGAAAAAGGGGACGTCATATTCAAGTATCGCAGCTCCCAGATACAATGGCTCAAGCAGAGGGGCCACTTGAAGAAGCTGGATGAGTTTGAAGAATTCTGAATGAGTTTGAGAAATTCTGATTTTGTAATAAGCACAGCAAATTTTGCAATAAACACAGCAAACAACACTTTTATACCACTCAAAAATGAAAACATTTAAATACTGGCTTTTGTTCTCCCCTCTTAAAATGAAAAAGACTTTAGCAGTATTATTTGTGCTATTAAGCCTTTTGAGCTTTGTGGCATTGAACTATGGCAGCTTCGGGACACTGCAGTTTCTCATGTTGGGAGCTTTCGTAGTGTTAGCAGCGCTCATACTCGCTCTTGGGAATAAGAACATAGACAGCTTGTTCATAGTTTTCTTTTCCCTGGGCTTGCTTGACTCAGTGATTATACTCACAAAGACCTGGCTAAGCTTTGAGTTGGCTTTTTACGCCCTTGTTAACATGGTTGGCTTGATGCTGCCTTTAACAGGAACAGACAGGCATGTGAGGCAGAAAAGCATGCCGGATATAAAGCCGGTTGAGATGCCAGAGCCAAAGCCAAAGCAGGACAAGAAGTTTGCTGCCAGCAAGACAGGAAAGGTCTACCACAAGGCAGATTGTGACTGGGTTGACAACATAAAGGACAAGAACAGGGTTTGGTTTGAGACAGCTGCCCAGGCAAAGAAGGCTGGTTACAAAGCTCATAAGTGCAAGCTTAACGGCAAATAAATTTTTTTTATTTTCTTCTTACACTTATTTTTTTAACTTTACCTTACAATTGCTTTTATGGACAAAGGAAGTATTATAGCATCTTTTTTAACAACTGGCTGAACTCCTTCTTTGTTCCTTACCAGACTCACTATGCCGTAATCCTCCAGCATCTTTATGTCCCTGTCAACTGCCGAGAGGTGCCTCTTAACCATGTCTGCGAGCTGTTTTATTGTTTTTGGATTTCTTTGTTTTATTGTCCTTATTAATTCTATCCTCTTTCTTGTGAATATCTTGCTTAATTCAAAGTCTGTTAGTGCGAAAACTATCACATTGTCAGGCAGGTCTGTTTTTCCGCTTATTTCTTTTTCCAGCAGCCTTTTTACAGCTTTAAACTTCTCCTTTGCGTGAGATATGAATTTTGCTTTCATGGGACATATAATACTATTAACATTAAATGTTAATCTTTGTATAAAAATCTTTCTAATTTCTTACTTTATTTTTTCTTCCAGAAATATATTGCTAGCATTATCACTCCTATTGACGCACTCAAATCTGCTATGTTGAATGCAGGCCAGATGCCTACTTTTATGAAGTCAGTTACTGCTCCAAGGAAAGCTCTGTCCACAAGATTGCCTATTACTGCGCCAAGAACCAGCGCCAGGGGTAGTTTTATTTTCTTGTCTATACTATTATAATAGTACAAAATAATGCCAATAATAATTACATAAATCCATATCAGAAGAGAATTATAACCTTTCAGCATCCCGAAAGTGATTCCTGTGTTGGCTGCATGGGTTATTGAGAAAAGGTTTTTTATTATTATAATACTGTCGTTGATTCTGATGTTATTTCTTATTACTGTTTTTGTTATCTGATCTAATAATACCACCAACAAAGCCACAAGAAAGAATTTAATATCTTCTTGTCTCGCCATATGCTATTCTCTCAAGGTTGGCTATTCTCTGGTTTATTGACTCAAGATACGCCCTTATGGCGTCAAGCTTTGCATTTATCATTTCAAGGTCTTTGCCTGAAACCCTCTCTTGGAACGCCCTGGGTTCCTGCACAGGGTAGCTGTACTGCTGTGGCGGTGACGGATAGCCTTGCTCTGGAAGGCCCATTGGCCCTGATGGCGGCAGGGCGGTCTCATCCTTCAATGCCACATCCTTTTTCCAGAACTTGACCTTGTCGAGTATTCCCATTTTTTACCTCACTGAGCTTTGATTAAGCCCGCTTCTTACTTCTTCCACACCTCTCATAACTACTGACTTTATAAATGCATAAGGTATTGCCTTCACCAGTTTGAAGACAGGGGTTTCAGGGTAAACTATAAGGTTTCCCTTCTTGTACTGCTGGAGTATGAATAGCTGGTCATTTGATATCAGCTTTACAATCTCCCCGAAAACATTAAACTTTATGGGTGCATTGGACCTCAGTATGACAGGCACCTCGCTTTTCCTTATCACAGTCTCGTTCACATTTATCTCGTCGAACTTCATGTCATCCACGCACTCCATCTTAAGCACCATGAGCTTGTAGTTGCCTCCCAGCACATCCTCATACTTGTTCTGGCTGAGCAGCTGGGAGTATTTTTCCAGGTCTGCATTTGGGACAGGGTTGGCTTCTCCGTTGACAATCACTCCTGAAAGCATCTTGTCCCCTTCTTTCAGAAGTATCATCTTGCTTGAGTACCTGAAGTTGTTGTTGAAGTCAGATATATCGCTTACGAGCACAATGCTTGCTATTATGAGTATTATCACAGTAAGTGATGTTATTACCATAAGGGTCTTGATTATTGTTTTTACTATCTTGAATACAAGGTAGATTGCTATGAAGAATATCGCCAGCCAGATTACCCAGTGCATGTTGTGTGTTTTACCTCTTTTTTTGTTAACAATATTGGAAGAATTATTTAAATCTTACCATTGGAATGGCTCTGTAGAAAGTCTCTAGCTGCCGCGCCCTTGCCTTGGCAAGGGTCATATTCTCCTCCCTTTAAAGAGTTAAGGGAGGAGAATATGAGTTCAGCATTACTGAACCGCGGCAGCATGAAAGCCAAGAATGTCTAACTAAGCTCATTGGACTTGCAAAAATCCCTTATGCAGCATTCTTTGCAATTAGGCTTCTTTTTGCACACATGCTTGCCGTGCTTGAC
>CAYGWL010000070.1:0-9747 GCA_964353575.1 uncultured Methanosarcinales archaeon
GCATGGTATTCGTTGTAGATTCTGGTGTTTTTGGGAATGTTTTTGGTGAAAACCTCTTTTATTTCATCATAATTATCTTTATCATTAACAATTCCTAATCTCAAAAATATTCTTTTGGTATAGGCATCAACAACAAACTCAGGCTTGCCGGCAGCGTAAAGAAGTATGGAGTCAGCGGTCTCATTACCTATGCCTTTGATTTTTAGTAATTTTTCCCTGATAAGGCTAATATTGTTATGGTTAATGTCATTAATAAAATTATTAACACTCCCATTATAATCATCCTCAATAAATCTCACAAAATTCTTTATTTTCTTGGCTTTCTGGTTGTAATATCCCGATGACTTTATGAGCTGCGCAAGTTTATCTGTTTTAATCTTTTTGATATTATCAAAGTCAATCAAATCATTGTCCTTCAAATTCCTTATCGCCTTCTCAACGTTCTTCCAGGCAGTGTTCTGAGTAAGGATTGCTCCAAGAATTATCTCAAACTCTTTGTTATTGCTCGTGGTGGGCCACCAGTTCTGCGGACCATATGCCTTTTGGAGTTCTTTATAGATTTTTATTAGCATCAAAGAAATCAGAATGAGAAGGAATATTTATTGTTTTGTATTCATAATCCGCCGATACTTACAAGATACTCTAATGCGCCTGTACTTTCATCAGGTTCCATGTCTTCAAGCTTCTTGTCTATGCGTCCCTGGTGGTAACGCTCTAAGCCTTTGTTACCCCTATACCTTGCTTCAGTCCTTCCCAGCACGTCTCCGCCTAGTTCCGGCCCCAGGTTTTCCTTAACACAGCTTTGGAATTCTTCCATCAACCTAACTCTTTTAGGGAATCTATTCATAAAAAACCCAACAATCTGCCTATCATCACATTCATCAACATTGATTGGATCTCCACCCTCTCCGGTTAATCTGTTGTAGAAATATCCTTTTATAAGTCTCCTCATGATTCCAATATGCGCAGGCTCCCAGGAAGGTCTTTTCATTGTAGTTGCATAATTAAGTCTGCTTGCAACCTCATCTCTAAGTCTTAGGTCTATTCCAAGCCTAGTTAAGTTATAATCCTGCTCCTGCAAGGTATCTCCTGCTGCCATGAAAAAGGGTAATATGCCTGAGTTTTTAATATTTTTGATATTTAAAAGCCAGAAACAGCATTTGGATGGCTTAGTATTTTCTTTTTAATTCCCTTCTGCTTCACTTATTAAATTCTCTTCTGCTTTCATTATTAGTTTACTTAGCTCCTGTCTCGCATCCTCTCTCGGGTCCTGCTCTCCAAATCTCGGATGTGCATGGTAATAGACCTCTGTGTCTACATGTGCAGTTGCCGGCACGCTTATTTCTCCATCTTCTACACTCAATTCTTCTTTGTTTTTAAAAAGAATTCTAAAGTCAAAAATTGTGCCAAGGGCTAATGGGCGTGATAGATCCCTTGAAGCAAAAAGGTAAAGATTTCCTATATCATAATTTGGTGAGTGTCCACGGCAAACTGCTTCAACACTTTCAAGTGTTCTGCCAGCTATTTGTAAAGGAGTTTCAAATGCAACATTATACAATACACCTGTTTCTACCTGCATTTTAATCTGCTTCCCCCCATCATGTATTGTTTTATTTTTGTCAAATCAGAACAGCATTGACAGTTCCTTCCTGTCCAGGCCTGTTCATTATCTTTGCCTTTCCCTTCTCTGTGTCTATTACTGTTCCTTTCATCATTATGTTTCTTCTCACAAAGTGGGCATTGGCAGGATTCTCTAAAATGGTTTTTATTTTTATTTTGTAATGCTTCTTTTCCTTTGGGTCAAAGACATTGACAACATCAACAGTGAGCAGGCTCTGCTTCTCATGGCTTCCCATTACCCTCTTTACCTTTAGCCTTCTCTCAGCAAGCTTTGTAAGTGTAGGCGCTCCAGCCATCTCATACTTCCTCTTTCTGCGGTTTGCCTTGTATCTTGAACCTGTCTCCTTTCTCTTTGAGCGGTGTTGTGAAAGCATTTTATGCTTGGGGTTAAGAATTATTATTTAAAGCTATTGGTTTTTTAGCTAAAACGATTCAATTATATTATCCAAATACTTTGCCCGTTTTATTAGTAGAGAGTTAAACCTTGGCCTGTTACCTGCATAGGCAAACGCAATTCCAAAAACAGCGCTCATTGCTGCCGGAAGCACAACTTGATAACCATATACAACATGCTGATATAATGCTGGCTCCAAGTTAGGATTGATAACGACCATGTTGCTCATCAGATACTTAACCACCACATGCATCAGCAAAAACGCTGAAGGAATCCCTTCTGCTACACCTGTTATTAGATTATCAGGATTAAAAATTCCTGAAGTCTGCAGATGCTTTGTTCCTGGAACCAGCTCATCAAGATATTTAAGTCTTTCATTATGGGCTTCATCTTTTCTCCAGGGAAGTATTTTCCTTATTCCCCTGTTCTTTTTTCCTAGCTCCCTTACGCTTTGCTCAATGCTCTGCCTTCCCTCTATTGCATCATCAAGAACAGGGTTTCCTTCGTATTCTTTGAATAAATTTTTTCGAAGCTCTAAAAGATTAAAGGAGCCACCCAATTCTGCCGCTATCACTTGTGCATCATTAAGTTCGATTACTCTCCAGTATAATGTTCTTTTCATAATCAACAGCTAATATGACTGAATTTAAAAACTTTTCTGCAAATCACTATCAAAAAAGACAATATTTAAATACTCCCTGCTTTTCTTTACCTTTATTAAACATTTTGGGGGTTTACTTCATGGAAACAGCAAGACCATTGGATGCGCTTAATTCAGCGCGCAACAAAAGGGTTCTAGTTGAGCTAAAGAACGGAAAGCAGTATTTGGGAAAGCTCAAGGCATTCGACATACATGTCAACATAGTTTTGGAGGATGCTGAGGAAAGATTTGAAGGGGAGACAAAGCGCAAGCTCGGTGTTGTCTTCATCCGTGGTGATACCATTATAATAATTTCACCGGAGTAGGAATTCTAAGATGGTAAAAGGCACGCCTTCAATGGGCAAGAAGTCCGGAAAGAAGAACATGATAGTGTGCAGAAGGTGCGGAAAGCGCAGCTACCATAAGAGCAGGAATGTGTGCAGCTCATGCGGCTACGGAAAATCAGCCAAGATGAGGAAATACCACTGGATGAAGCCTGGCAAGAAGTAATCTTTTCCGAACTCAGAAGCCTTAAGAAAAACAAAAACAGGTGTATAATAATACTCAAGCCCCCTCTTTACTTGTTCCGTGGGGTAGGTTAAAATGAGTTTAGAAAGAGAAATCAAAGCTGTATTGTTCGACTTAGATGGCGTTCTTATAGACAGCGAGCCTGCAAGGTGGAACTCGTACCGTCCCTTGTTCCAATCAGAATATGGCGTAGAACTTCCTGAAGAATCATTAGTAAAGCCTGGGGGCACGCAAGAAGAAACAATTAGTTTTATTCTGGAGACCTATGGTTTGGATGGAGATGTGGAAGACTTAAAACAAAAAAGAATGCCTTATCTGAAAGAAGAAGTGTCAAGATCGCCATTAAACCCCGAAGCAAGGCAAACTTTGGAATTTTTACACACGCACGGAATAAAATTAGCATTAATAACTTCAAACCCGGAATGGTTTGTTGAATATGTTTTAAATACCTTCAGCTTGAGAAAATATTTTGATGCAATTGTTACTCATTCAGATATCAAAAAACCAAAGCCACACCCAGATATGTATGAGAAAGGTTTGGAGAAGCTTGGTCTTGAACCACACAAATGTCTGGCTGTTGAAGACACTCCAAATGGCATATGCAGCGCAGCAGAAGCAGGAATCAAGGTTTTAGCTTATAAAACACAGTATTTTGAAGAAAGTGAGCTGCTAAAAGCAGGTGCAGCAAGAGTAATTAATTCTTTTGAAGACCTCTTTTTTGAGATGTAAAACAAAAACATATATATAATAATACTTTACCACTTTCTTTGCTATACATACCTTTGCGGGGATGCCGGAGCGGCCAAACGGGCATGGCTTAGGACCATGTGGCTTAGTGCCTACGGGGGTTCGAATCCTCCTCCCCGCATTACCTGTTAAATAAGCGTGTAAAACGGATGCTTAACATGAATATCCTAAAAGGACCTAAAGCAGAGAAAGTAACCAAAAAAAGACTCAGCATGCAAGACCACAAGGCATTGGCAATTTGGGCTGCTGACTGCGCCGAGCATGTACTTCCATATTTTGAGAAAGAATATCCGAAAGATGATAGGCCGCGGAAAGCTATTGAAGCATGTCGAATGTGGGCGCGTACAAATGTTTTTAAAATGGCTGATGTACGCAATGCTGCACTTGCAGCTCATGCGGCTGCTCGTGAAGTGGAAGATAATAATGCGGCTCGTTTTGCCGCTCGTGCCGCGGGTCAGGCTTTGGCGACTGCACATGTTCCCGGCCATGCTATTCATGCTGCAGAATATGCTGTTAAGGCCGCTGAAGCCGCAGGCATTACCAATGAACGTGAATGGCAGTACCTGAAACTTCCAAATCATCTTCATCCAATGGTGTCCCATAAAGGAGTAATAAATGTTACAATGCTTATATTATAATTCAATCTTTAAGATAGATTTAAGCCATGTCAAAGCCAAAATCCCGAACAAAAACACAAAAGTAGCTTGATGCCATATGATATCCTACCTTTATCCTACTGATTTTTTATCGTCTATACTGCCCAGGTTTATCGTCGATAAAGAAGCTCAAGTATTGCCTTTAAAAGCGAAAACTTTATAAAGCTCCCTATTGCTTTTAATCCTCAGCAAGACAAGGCTTAGCTCTAAGAAGAGTAAGCTGGATACATGCTATACAGAAGCTGTTTCAGCAAAGCCGTTTCAGTCTTGCTGATGGGGAAAAAAAGAAGGAGGATACCCGAAAAAATCGGAGGTGTTTAGATGAGACTAAGAAAAGCGATTAAGAGAATAGTTGCCTTGGGAGCAGGAGCTACTATGTTGGGAGCGACCATCATGGGAGCAATGGCTGCTGATCTGGCTGACTACCCAGCACCATTCGTGAAGGATGGTCTGTGGCAGAGCGATGCGCTGATTGTGTTCGGCACTAACGCCGCTGCTTCTGATGTTGCAGGCGCAGTAGATCTAGCAGTTGGTCTCCAGTACTCCGCCAAGACAAAGAAGACAGTTTCAACAGCCGCAGCTGGCGCTATCACCATATCTGGTGATGCGAAGAAGGTAGTGTCTGGCTCTAACAACTTGGAGTTCAACGAGAGTGTAAGAGACATAAGGACATCAGTGACAAGCGCAGACCTAACATCACTGGCAGATGGCAGTATAAGCAATGAGTATGGAACTCCAACCTATACTCAGACTATATATCTGCCTAGGGATGCAAAGATTGTCTTTGAAGCGGACAGCGCATATGATGACAAGTCAAATGCATTGCCGTATTTAAAGATGGTTAGTGCGTCCACTGTTGACGACCAGACATATAAGTACGAGATTGCGTTCTCGCCAGCAATGAAGTCAGACCACAACTCAGGTGGCTACTTGGAAGACATAAGGAACAAGAAGATGAAGATACTTGGAACTGACTACAACATAATACAGGCAGATCACTCAGCCCTACAGAGCTTGACCCTGACCTTTATGGCAGGAGCAGTTTCTGATACAATGACAGAGGGTGAAACAAAGACATACACCATTGATGGAAAGGACTATGAAGTCACCTTGGACTATGTTGGTTCATCTGAAGTCAAGTTCACTGTCAATGGAGAGACAACACTAGCATTGGCTGAGGCGCAGACCCACAAGCTGTCTGATGGAACCGAAGTAGGTGTTGTTGACATAATGGCACAAGAGTTTGCAGGCGGTCTTAGGAAGGTTGAGTTCAACCTTGGAGCCAACAAGCTGAAGTGCACTGATGCCAACACCAGCAACTCCACAAGTGGAGGAACAGTAACCATTGGTTCAACAGACATGGGCAACATGAAGTGTGAGGTTGTGACATCAAAGGATGACGGAACAGCTACAGGAGCTGATGTTGAGATAACAACAATCAACTTCAAGTACTCTTCTGGCTCAGACCTTCTCGTAGCAGAAAAGGGTTCAGCAAGCGCGAAAGCAGAAATTGTTGATGATGAGAAAGGAAACTTCATGAACAACGCCTTTGACTTCAGGTTTGAGGGATTGGAACTAGGAAAAACAGAAGAGATTTCGCTCATACCGAGCGGAAGCTACAACTACAAGCTGAAGTTCACCAACAAGGCAGGAGTAAGCTACAACCAAGAAGTCTTTGGTCTTGATGGCACAACAATGAAGTTCGGAAGATACACCGGCTCAGTAATGTATGACTTGGTAACAAATGAGAAGACAGCAATCGCCGACGAGTATTACTTCGTTGTCAGCAAGAATGAGTACAGCAGGATAATGCAGTTCAAGGACATTGTGCCTGGCTCAAGCACTACTGACAACACAGGAACTGTCAGGCTGAAAGACACTGGAAGCGGTGACTTGATAGATGTTTCATACAGCCTGGAAGGAGCTCAGAGGGTTGGATACCTGCGCGTTGATGGCAATGAGTTCAAGCTGAATGTTACCTCAGACACAAACAGCGGAACCATAATGGTTGACTTTGACGGCGGTGGAACAATAGCTGATGTAGCTGACTGGTGCCCACAGCTCTTTACACAGTACGGAGCAAACATAACTCTGTGCGGTTGGAGAAATGCAACAGGAGTTGGTGGATTCATAGATGCACCGGCAACCTATGGTGAAAACGCTATGGCAGTGACAACAGAGATGCTTGAGGGAGGTTCAAACAGGGAAATCGTCCTCATGGGTGTGATACTGAACTCAGACGGCAAGATAGACCTCAATGACTCTGCACACGTGCGCTCAGCAACAATAACTGGCAAGTCATATGATACAACATCATTGACGCAGAAGACTGACGGAAGCTATGTGTACCAGTGGTACTCCAGGTATGGAGTCTTTGTTGAGGTTGACAGGATTGGTTCAGGTGCAACGCAAAACCAGTTGAAGCTGGTCTATCCAGACAACCAGGTGTTCGGAGCTTTCTTCGTGACATCAGGAAAGACAACTGCTTCATCCACTGAGGGAGGCGAAGGTGTCGTAACATATTACGAGACTAACCCCATCGGAGTGGGAATGGCGAAGTTGGCTTCTGAGGTTGCAGACCTATCAGCATACAACCTGATACTGGTTGGTGGACCGTGCGCTAACGAAGCAGCAAGAAGCGTAATGGGCGTTACAGAAGCCCAGTGCTTGGATGGATTTGAACAGGGTAAAGCCTTGCTCAAGATCTACGACAACAATGGCAAGGTGGCCTTGTTGGTAGCTGGTTACAGCGCAGCAGACACAAAGAAAGCAACAACCGTGCTGACTAACCATGGTTCCTATGCTCTGTCAGGAACAGAGATGGAAGTTACAGGAACCAGCCTTAGCGAGCTAACTGTTGCTGCACCAACACCGGCTGCAACTGAGTAAAACAAAAACCTTTTTTCTTTTTTTTTTATTAATTCTTCATTTGTTTGGTTATGGTTTCTAAATTAGAAAAGATTTATAATTGTGATTGCATTCCTTCTCTCTTATGGGACTTGCTGAGGAGCTTAGGCACATAGATGCACAAATTGAGAAAAGAGTAGGCACACAAGACAAGGAAAGTTATGAAAGGGCAATTCTCCAGGAATATTTTCTTTATTTTAAGCAGGTTATTGAAGAAGCATTGGAAGTTATGGAGAACAACCAAATTCCTGAAGTTGCTTTACAACCTCAAGGACTGGTTTTTGTAAGGGAAGGAAAGATAGGAGCTTTTTATTATAATCAGGAGGGTGGTAAGGAAGATCTGACCCTTTCAAGGTCTGGCTTAAAAGGATTGGAACGCATAGCTGAATTATACCCAAATGCTGATATGATGCAAATATACGGTAAAGGGCTGCCAGCATCATTAAATCAAGCAATGTATGACTTAAAGCAGCAGGTTGGCTTGAAAGCCAAACGTTCTATCGGAGCTTGGATGACTAGTTGAATATTTTTCTTGTTGATAACATCTTGTTGATAATAAAAAACAAAGACACCAAGAAACAGTCTTATACGCACTTCCCAATAAAGATGTTGTGCTTTGACCTAAGTATCTTTACCTTTATCGTCTTATTTTTTACAAATTTCCCATGATAATTAACAAGAGTGATTGCCCTGTCATTAGCAACAGCTAATACCTCATTACTCCAACGGCCAAGGCATGTTGTTTTTGCCTTTATTACATCACCCTTTTTGAAAGGCCTTGGCAGGGGCTTTGTTTTTGTGATGTTAAAGTCTTTTTCCGATAACATTAACTTTACCTTGTGTTTTTTTTCCAATAAGAGCAGCTTATCATAAAATTCCTTCCACTCCATCTGCTTTGCTGGTCTTCTCCCATGTTTGTATATTAAGAAGTTTTGTATGCCAATCCTTGCTCCAAGCTCTTTTGCAAACACTATTATCTTTTCTATTTCATTATCATTAAAGCCAGGAACCCAAACAGGAGCTATCTGAAGCTCTAATTTATTTTTAATGTATTTGCTGATATCCATAATCCTTTTGACATCATAGGCTGTTCCAGCAAGTTTTCTTGCTGTTTTGTCGTCTAAAGCATTTAGCGATAGGTTTATCCTTGTCAGCCCTGCCCTTGCCAGTTCGTCAATTAGTTTTTCATTCAGCAGAACACCATTGGTATTTATGGAGATTGTCTTAACATTTTTTATTTTTCTGATATCCTTTATTAATTCCACAGTGTGCGCATAAAGCAATGGCTCTCCCTGGGTTCCTATGTGTGCTTCTACATTGTCAATTGCTTTGAACTCGGCAAGCTTTCTGAAGCCCTCAACCAAGTAATCTTTTTCAACAACATAATCAACCTGTTTCCTGCTTTTCATTCCTTCATCAACGCTGCAGAAGATGCAGCTGAGATTGCAGCCAGTAACTGGCTTAATCTCAATTACAGAAGTATTCCTGTCAACAAGCCCGAAGCTGTTAGTGCCGATAAGAGGGATGCCTGAGCTGCTGTGGACATAAATGGCTTTGTAATTGCCAATCTTGCTCATTAAATTGTCATTGATTCTGTTGCTTATTAAAAAATTAAATTTTCTCTTTGCAGTGTTCTCTTCAATGTTTTTAAAACTGATTGTGTTGGCATCAGCAATATTAAAATCGCTGATTTTTCTCAAATCCTCTTTATCCACGTCAAAATAAAAGTGTTTAAGAAAACTAATCCTGATTTTTCCATCAAACTCTTCAAAACCCAGATCCGTAAATTTAAGTTTAACCACAACCTTTAAGTAACCACGCTTCCTATTTAAATATTTACCTCACAAAATTTAAATACTTAGCTTAACTTAGGGCTTTAAGGGGGTGAGCATTTGGAGATTACTTATGAAATCCTGTTTGAGGCCTTGATGCTTGAGAAGAACAGGCCAGAACTTCAGAAGCTAGATAAAGATTTCTTCATTGCGCTCAACGCTTACATAAATGACAAAAAGAAGATTCTTGAGGATAAGAAAGCAACCCTTGACATGTTCTCAGAGTCTGAGAAGGAAAAGACCTCTAAGCAGCTCATTAACATAAGAAAGATAGTGAAGGAGCTCTATGAGCGCAGGGAGAAGAAGATAGTGGACATGGCGCTCACGCGCTCAAGAACAGGCTCAGCAGTCATGGACACATCTGCCCTGAGAGATGAGGAGAAGGCCATGTTCAGCGAGCTCACAGGCTTCTTGGACAGGCAC
>CAYGWL010000071.1:0-2135 GCA_964353575.1 uncultured Methanosarcinales archaeon
TTATTATATTTAGGATAACTAACATCAACAATCCTCCGACAATAAATTCCTACATTCCAGCAGATGAGCAGCAAAGCGTAAGTGAGAATTCCACGCTAAGATTTAATGTCACGGCAACAGATCCTGACGGAATTAATGTTACATACCATTGGTACCTTGACAATGTTTTTAACTCCTCTGTCCAGAATTTCACTTACACTCCAGGATTCTGCGAGGCAGGAGCTCACAACATCTCTGTGCTGGTTAATGACTCTGAATCCATTTCCCAGCATTACTGGAACATAACTGTGAACAATACCAACAGGCCGCCTGTATTCGGCAAAAAGGTTTATTCCAGTTTGAATGATTTCAATGCAGGGTCATACTACAACACCACCAATGGCACTTTAGGTGATATATCCCTTGCCCTGAACGGAAGCCATTATTACACTCAAGGCACATACGAGTCAGGCATTATTGATTTTGGTGATGATAACACATATGTTAACATGACTGTGATAGAGTGGAGTGCAAGCACACCTAACGGAGTTAACATAACCTTCAGAACTCGAACTTCTGCTGACAACTCTGTATGGACTAACTGGAGCCTTCCTTACACATACTCCGGAGAGCATGTAAATGCAAAACCCGGCAGGTATGTCCAGTTCATGATTAATCTCAGCACCAACAGCACCTCAATAACACCAACAGTTTATGATGCAACTCTAAACTATTACATTGGCAACCACAGCTTCCTGGAGAAATACAATGAAATTGGCTGGATTGACCTGAATGATTACTTCTATGACCCTGATGTCCAGGAGTGCACTGGCTCCAACAAGGATGGCTTGAACTTCAGTGCTTACGGCAACTCAACAATAAAGGTTACAATTTCAACAGCCCAGCAGGTTTCCTTTTACGCAGAGAGTGTTGTTACAGAGATAATCTGGTTCTATGTCAATGACAGCTACAACATAACCTACAGCAACAACATCAGCATGACGACAATAATCAATCCTGGATACACCGGAGGGCAACAGGTTGTTTACGTGCCTTCAGGAGCAGGCGGCTCATCAACAATTTCGCAGCTTTCCTTAATGGAAACAGAGAAGCCCTTTGCATTTGACATAATAACTCCCAAAGAGGTTACTGTTTATGAGAACGACACGCTGGTAACGCCTATAGTTTTGAAGAATGGTGAGAAGTTCGTGCTCAAGGGAATCAAGCTTACTGCATCCAGCAGCAACGAGAATATAAAGCTCAATTTCTCTGTAGATAGCTTTGATGAGCTCGGCATTAACAATGAAACCGAAACTGAACTTTATATAACCTCTTATGGAACATATGGAAGCTATGAGATTGTGGTCACTGCCTCTGTTGATAATCCAAAGTTCAACGACACTGTAAAGTTCTTTGTCAACTCATACGAATTAGGAGAGAAAAACAGAACGCAGCTCAACACAAGGATAACCTTTACCAGAGACCTTTTCATGGAGCATCCTGAGTGCCTTGAGCTTAACGAGATGCTTGAAAGGGCGGTTGAATCCATAAACAAGTCACAGTTCTCAGAAGCATCCAAGATTATTGACCAGGTCATAGAGGACTGCCGTTATCTAATAACTGCAAGGGAAAGGGCTCTTGAAAGACCAGTCCAGACATTCCTGAAGAGGATTTTGAACAACAGGCTCCTTGTATACGGCTCGGCAATAATCCTTGTCATGTTCCTTGGATTTGGAATATTTGTGTTCTATCTCTACAGAAAGAGCATTACTTAGAGCGCAAGAATCTAAAGAAATCTTAGATTTCAATAATCTTGTCATACAAGTCAGTTACCTTCTTGTAGTTTGCCCTCTTGTCTTCCACAGGCAGCTTTTTGAATAGTTCGCTGATTTCAGCGTATGTTTCCCTGGCATTTTTAGAATCATTGTTCCTAACATGTTCCTGGGTTTTGGCTATGAGCTCGATGAGATGCTCAATGTTCCTTAGTCTGAGCTCTTCTTTTGTCTGAGCCATCACCTTTATGAGCTTTGATTTGCGGGCAGTGTAAGCATTCACGAATTTTTCCTTTATCTTTATGAAAGGAACTAATATCTTTTTAGGTGTGAACTTGGGCTTTTTCTCCTTTTTCAGCTCCATGAGCCTTGGGACCAGCATCT
>CAYGWL010000072.1:0-3991 GCA_964353575.1 uncultured Methanosarcinales archaeon
TATTATGAATTTTATTAACAAAATCAAGGATTATCTTAAATCACTCTTTCCAAGCTATGAGTATGAAGAAGTTCTTATCACTAAAAAGGTAGTTAATAACATCATTGAACTGGCAAAGCAGGCGCATCCAAAAGAATTCATAATATTATTAAGAGGCAATATAGGTGACAAAAAATTAAGAATAACATCCTTGATATACCAATCTTACCAGGCTTCTGAAAACGCAAGCGCAGTAAAGATGGCCCTGCCTTTGATGTCAAATGTTTACGGCTCTTGTCATGGGCATCCTGGATACAGCAACAAGCCATCCGGCCAGGACCTTAGGTTTTTTAACAAATACCCAGGAATACACCTGATAATATGCAAGCCATATAATTCTGACAGCATAAAGGGTTATGATGCTAATGGGAACTTGATTGATTTTAAAATCAGCTAACCAAATAATGCTAAATGCTCTTCCCTTGTCAGGAAATCTTCCTTTTTATACTCCTCAACAATATGATGCAGCACCTTTTTCTTTGGCTTTAAGTCGTCCAGTTGCTCCAGAAAGCTTTCCATGTCGCCAACATTCCTGAAAACTGCCTCAATAAAGAAATCATAGCCATTATTTGTTCGGAAGACAGAATCAATGTTTTTGTTATTTATAATGAAATTTTTTACCTCTTCCTTGTTCTTGTCTCTGCATTTTATTGCCAGGCAAATCCTTACGCCATAGCCAAATCTTTGCAGGTCAACCAGGCAGGCATATTTTTTAATGACATCTTTTTCCATTTCCTTGAGCATGCTGAAAAGGGTTGTTACAGGAACATTTATTTCCCTGCCTATAAGGCTCAGGCTTTTCCTGCAGTCGTTCCTTAAATGCATTATGAGACTTAGTTCCCTTGATTTCATTGCAAAACATGTAAACAGTTAAAATTAATAAGCTTTTCCCAAGAATTTTCGAACGCTTTCCGGTGATTCCAGAAAAACCACAAGCTTTTAATATCTTGATATGGTTATGCTTTTCAATGTCAAAGAAAGAAGCCTTTGAAGGCTTGTTAAAAAGAAGGGACAAGGAGATAGAAGAACTTCAAAAGAGAAACGAGCTCTTGATAAGGGTTGCCATTAAAAGGTCAAATGCATTGCAGGAAATGATGCAGAGACTTGAGGAACTGAGAACTGAAAACGAGAAATTAAAAGATGGGCTTAAGGAAAGATTAAAGAATAAGGAAGGAGTAAAGAGGAAAAAAGAAGAAAAGGCATAAAAAATAATAACAAAAACAACAGCAATAAAAATAATAAAAAATTAATAACGAAAATAATAAAAACAATAATAATAACAAAAAACAACAAAAAATGGACTTCAAAAAAGAGATTGCAAAACTGCTGGCTAAAGCAACAGGACTTAAGGAAAGCCAAGTAGAGGCATTGATAGAGGTGCCTCCAGAGGGATTTGGGGATTATGCATTTCCATGCTTCTGCCTTGCAAAGTCATTAAAGAAGAACCCTGCTGAGATTGCCAAAAATTTCAAGGATAAACTTAAAGAAAGCAGATACATAGAAAAGATGGAGTGCAAAGGACCTTACCTCAACTTCTTTGTCAACAAGAATGTTTTGACTGAAAATGTCATTAAAAGCATTGTTAAGGACAAGGACAAATATGGATCTGGAAAAAAGAGAAAGTATACTGTCATGATTGAATCACCTGGACCTAACACCAATAAGCCGCTGCACTTGGGTCATGTGAGGAACATGGTGCTTGGAAATTCATTGGTTAACCTCTTTAATTTTATGGGTTATAAAACTGTGAGGGTTGACATAATAAATAACAGAGGAGTTCATATCTGCAAGTCAATGCTGGCTTACCAGAACTATGGAAAAAACAAAAACCCTGACAAGAAGAGCGACCATTTTGTTGGAGATTATTATGTGCTATACTCACAGAAGGCAAAGGAGCATCCTGAGTTTGAGGACCAAATCAAGGAAATGCTCAAAAAATGGGAGCAGGGAGACAAAGAAGTAATGGCTCTTTGGAAGAAGATGAACAAGTGGGCTTTGGACGGCTTTAAAGAAACTTACAAGAGATATGATGTTAAGATGGACAAAGCATATCCTGAGTCAGAGCATTACACAAAAGGAAGAGAACTTGTTTACAAAGAGCTTGAAAAAGGAGTATTTGAAAAGGATGAGAATGGAAACATTGTGGTTGACCTTGAGAAACAAGGGCTGGATAAAAAGGTTTTGTTAAGAGCTGATGGGACATCTGTGTATATGACGCAAGACCTCGTGCTTGCAAAACTAAGGCATAATGATTACAACATGGACAAGATGATTTATGTCGTAGGAAATGAGCAGATATACCACTTCAAGGTGCTTTTTGAGGTATTCAAGCTTTTGAAGTTCCCATTTGCAAAGGACTGCTACCACCTTGCCTACGGCATGGTCTACCTGCCTGAAGGAAAGATGAAGTCAAGGGAGGGAACAGTTGTGGATGCTGATGACCTTGCTGATGAAATATGCGAGCTTGCAAAGAAAGAGATAAAGAAAAGGTATAAAAAAATAAGCTCAAAAGAGCTTGAAGAAAGGGCTGAAAATATAGGCATGGGCGCCATTAAGTTCTTTGTATTGAAATACGACCCCATGAAAGATTTCACCTTCAACCCTGAGGAATCATTATCCTTTGAGGGAGAAACAGGACCTTATGTTCAGTATAGCCATGCAAGAATATGCAGCATAATGAGAAAGTATGGCAAAGACATCAGTAAAAACATTGATTATTCCCTCCTGACTCATGCTTTAGAAATAAAAATAATAAAACAGCTCAATCAGTTCCCTGAGATTATAGAGAAATCAGGGGAATGCTACAAACCCTGCCTCCTGGCAAGGTATGTGTTTGAGTTATCACAGAGCTTTAACGAATACTACCACCAGTGTCCAATACTCCAAGCAGAGGAGGAAACAAAGAAAGCAAGACTCTTGCTTATAACAGCAATAAAACAGGTTCTTAAGACAGGACTTAACTTATTAGGCATAGAAGCTCCTGAGAGGATGTGACCTTCCTCATTTAAACGCCTTTTCAACCACCTCTGGTGACCAGCCCCTTCCTATCAAAGTCTTCTTTATGCTTTCCTCACTATATCCTTGGGATAAACAATATCTTACATATTCTCTTAGTTTTTTAACACTTTCTTCGCCAACTCCGGGCTTCTGTGATTTGTGCCTTATTAAGGCGTTTACTAGCCATGCCTTTTCCTTTTTGAATATAACAGCAATCAAAACAATTACAAAAAGCAGTATCACTGCTATTAAAATTGGCAAAAGGTTTGTCGGTTCCTTTGGTTCATTTGTAAGGCACGCTCCACAATCAGCTTGACAAGATGAACAGCCCTCACCAACTATTGCATCACATTTCCCATCTCCACAGTATGGAGTTATCAAGACATCGCTTATAGTAAGTGTGGCTGGCAAAACATCAAAGTCAATGAGATCCAGGTCTGGATTCACAAGCTTACCTGCAGTCAAATCAAGTTCAGCATTTCCAGTTCCAAGTGTGGTAAAGCTTGCCTTAAACAAGTTACCATTTCCGCTTTTCCCTTTCGGACCGAGGGTTGTTACTGCAACAGTGTTGCCTCTTACAACTAAGTAGGTTTTCCCTTGTTCGCCCTGGCTTAAGAAGTTGCCTTCTTCTATCCCATCGAGTTTTAGCATTGTGTCATCATATTTTAAAGAGAACTGGAACGAGTGAAGCTCTGACACATCAGCTATGTTAACTGATGCTATCGCTTTTTCACCTTTACTTACAGAGTCTTTGTCGAAAACAACATTAACATTTGTAGCATAAACTAGTGTGTTGATTAACACAAAAGCCATAAGGATTAAGATTATTATTTTACCCTTCATTTTAGTACTGCACCCCAAAGTTTTTTGCAACAGCGTAAAGATCCAGTAGATTAACTACACCATCCTTATTTACATCCGCCCTTTGGTCAAAGCCAGAAGTTTGTCCAAAATA
>CAYGWL010000073.1:0-4640 GCA_964353575.1 uncultured Methanosarcinales archaeon
AGTAGTACCCTGTCTCAATCATATGCCTAAGTGCTAAATACCTAAGCTTCTGTAATTGAGTGAACATAAGTACCCTCCCCAGGACAGAACGAGCTTGTTATTTTCTTAATGTCTTATTTTTGTTTTTCTTTTTTCAGTAAAATAATAATGAATCGTGATTGAATTAAAGCTCATTCCACCCGTGCTCTTTGTTTTTTATTGATTAAGCGTAAAGCTGATGCCTGTTACACTATCTCCGATTCATGGCTTGCCTTATGGCAAACTCATGGGAGCACTCTCGTAACAGGCTGAGTTATGCAAGAGTGTCTTTTAGTCATAGCTCAAAGTATTACTATGGCTCCTAAAAGGACCCATTTGCACAGCCATTAGAAAGCTTAAGTAGTATAAAAAGCTTTCTATTTTTTATTAGTTTCAATATTGAAAATATTTTTGGGGATAATGGTTAAGTCAACTTTTTGGAGTTGAAGCTGACATTATTCTGTTTCTGATATTAACCTATGCTGGATAACACTGTTTTACAGCCTGTTTTGAGGCATCAAGAAAAAGCTCATAATCCCTTAACATACCTACCACACCAAGGCAAAGCTCTTTATAGTGTTGGACAACACACTCTGGTTCGCCAATTTCTATTGAGAACAGTATATCCAAAAGGTTAAGGTAAGGGCCTTTAGTATGGCACACTTTGGGTTTAGCCCATTTTGATGGGTCTAGTCTGCGATATATATCGTCAGGGTATTCGGGAATCTTTTTTCCATAAGGATATGCTTTTCCAGAGTCATCGTGTAATAGGCAATAAGCATATCCGTCAGCTCTTTTTTCTATATTTCCGCAGTGAGTATTACAGCATTGCCCACATTGGATGCAATACGAATTTGAGGCCTCGATCAGCTCTTCATGAGATTTTATTTCTTCAATTACGTCTTCGACACTAACCCCTTCACATATCTTTTTCCTTATTAATGTAAATAGCTTCCCCTTAGTATGCGCATCCATTTTACACGTATAGTGAATTTAAGTAATTATTTAAGTTTAATCATTTTTAATGAAAAGGGTATAATTAGGCTGAAATGAGTAATCTTTTTAAAGCACAGAATTACTAAAAAGCTTTATGACTCAGCTTCGCAAACAGGAACGCAAGACATTTGAGGGAGCACTTGATTACTTTACTCTTAAAACCCTCTCAGATTTGATTTCTCAGGGTTATTTTGAGCAGGGCTCTTTGATTCCGGTTTCAACAGGCAAGGAGTCCAAGGTATTTATTGGCTCCAACAAAGACAATAGAAAGGTCATTATCAAGGTTTATTGCCTTGAAACCTGCGACTTCAACAGGATGCATAGATACATAGCCGATGACCCCAGGTTTGCTGGCTTGAAGAACCAGCGCAGGAAGGTGATTTTTGCCTGGGCTCAGAGGGAGTTTAGAAATCTTATGCTTGCAAGGGAAGCAGGTGTTTCTGCACCCATGCCTTATGCTTTCAAGAACAATGTCCTGGTCATGGAGCTCATCGGCGATGATGAGGTTGCTCCAAAGCTCAGCAAGCAGCCACCAAAAAATCCTGAAAAGTTCTTTGATGATGTTCTTGAAAACACCAGAAAGCTCTACAAGCAAGGGTTTATCCACGCTGACCTCTCTGCATTCAACATCCTTAACCACAAGGAAAAGCCGGTGTTCATTGACCTCAGCCATACAACTCCTGTGAAGAACCCTAATGCAGAGGAGTATATAAGGAGGGATGTGAAGAATGTGTGTGATTTTTTCAGGAAGTTGGGAGTAAAAATTGAAGATGAAGATATTTACAGAAAGATAACTAAAGATTAAACTATCTCTCTTTAAACAAATTTAAAAAAAATAAAAAAAAATTTGCAGCAGCATAGCTGCTGCCCAAGTGCCTTCATTCTTTATCTGTTGGGGGTGGTAAAAAAATGAAGGCAAGAAAAAACTCACCAACGGTGATCATCAGTGTACTATTTCTATGCCGAGCTCGTCGCTTATCTCCTGCCTTCTTGCCATTGTCTCTCTTCTGTCAACCTTGCCCAGTATCCACGGCGACTTTACTCCGGTGATGATGGTCATAACAGTCAGTCTTCCTTTCATGTTCTCTGTTATCCTTGCTCCCCATATCACGTTGGCATCTTCGTCCAGAGATTCTGTGACCATCTCGCCAACCCTGTTTACCTCGTCCAGTGTCATGTCCGGGCCTCCTGATATGTGGATCAAAGCGCCGGTAGCTCCTTTGTAGCTTATGTCCAGCAAGGGATTGCTCAGTGCACCGTGAACAGCTTCTTCTACTCTGTTGTTGGTATCTGATGCTCCCACGCCGATTGCTGCTACGCCTCCATGCGTCATTATTGCCTTTACATCTGCATAGTCCAGGTTAACCAGTGATGGTATTGCTATTGTCTCAACTATGCCCTTTATCATTGTTGATATTAGCTCGTTGGCAACAGCAAATGCCTGTTCTATTGGCAGGTTTCCGGCTATCTGCACCAACCTGTTATTATCAATTACAATCACGGTATCAGAAACTTGCCTTAGTTGTTGTAGACCAAATTCTGCCTTGTCTACCCTTGCGCGTTCAATCTTGAAAGGCATTGTTACTGTTCCAATAACAATGGCTCCAATCTCTTGGGCAACCTTTGCTATGATTGGAGCAGCTCCTGTTCCAGTTCCTCCTCCTTCTCCTGCGCACACAAAGACCATGTCCGCTCCTTTAAGTGCTTCTTTCACCTCCTGAAGCGATTCCTTTGTGGCTTCTGCTCCCTTTTCAGGGAAGCCGCCGCAGCCAAGTCCTCGGGTTATGCTCTTGCCAAGGATTATCTTCCTGTCTGCTTCAGATATGTTAAGGTGCTGCTGGTCTGTGTTACAGGCAAGTATCTCAGCTCCTTTAATCCCTTTCTTGTATAGCCAAGTAACCATGTTGTTGCCTGCACCACCAACACCTATTACCTTGATGTTTGCTTGCCCTATGTCTAAGCCTTCAAATCTGTTGTCTGAATTTTTTATTGCGTCTTGCACTATGAAGTCCATTTCTACCCCCTCTTTGTTTTTTTATCCTCTTTTAAATATATTTTCTAACATAACTATTCAAAGACAATAATCTTTATAAAGTTATGTTATATAGTATCCTTTAGAACAAGTTAATTGCTTTGCCCGAAGTGATTAACTGTGCGCCAAAGATTCTGCTCAAAAAAGCCCGATAAGCAGAATTTTTAGCTCGACTTATTGTTTCCGCCGAATTTTTTAATTTCTATAATTAAACTTCGCTCATATATAAATATTTATGAAATCCAAAGTATATATCCGAAAAAATACATCTTCTACACCAGTATACGTTTTTCAACAAAAGATTTTAGAAAAGAATTTAATAGAGGGTCCATTTCTTATGGAACATGCTATGGATTATTGGCATTGGCCTTGATGATGAAAAAGCATTGACCCTGAAGTCACTGGAGATAATCAAAGAATGTGACATTGTTTATCTTGAAAATTACACTAATGCAATCAACTTTGACATCAATAACCTTGAAAAGCTTGTTAATAAAAAAATAATCCTTGCCAGCAGGGATTTAGTCGAGAATAATGACGAGATAATTAATAATTCCAAGAAAAAAGCTGTTGCTTTTCTTGTTGTAGGGGATGTTTTTTCTGCAACCACTCACATAGAACTCTTGCTAAGGGCAAAGGAGAATGGCATAAAAACATCAGTGATACATAATGCCTCAATACTCTCCACAATATCTGAAACAGGGCTTAGCTCCTACAAGTTTGGCAAAACATGTTCCATACCCTTTCCGGAGAAAGCTTTTGAGCCAGAGAGCTTTTATGATGTTATAAAGGAAAATAAAAGCATAAATGCGCACACACTGGTATTGTTGGATTTGAGACCTGAAGAGAAAAGGTTTCTGACCATACCAGAGGCAATAAGAATCCTCTTGGACATAGGAAAAAAGAGAAAACATAATGTTTTTACAGAGGATACCCTGTGCATTGGCTGCGCAAGACTCGGAAGCAGCAACAGAAAAATAAAAGCAGGCAAGGCAAGAGAGCTTTTGAAGCAGGATTTTGGCAAACCGCCTTTTTGCCTGGTGGTTCCTGCTGAACTTCATTTTATTGAGGAGAAATCACTTAAGTCACTTCAATGAGACAACGGAAAAACAAAAGATTTAAATATATGATTAAAAATACATTTTAGTATAGTTACTTTATTTTGGTTTAGTCTGGGGGTTAGAAAGCATGGTTGAAAAAATAGACAAAGAAGTTTTCAATGTTTTCTTTAGGGAAAAACCGGCTCTCATGCTTCTAGGCTTAAAAAATGCAAAAGAAGAGGTTTATGCTTCTTCATTGGCAAAATCAATTGACTGCACTTATTCTCATGTTGTCAAGATCCTGCAGGAGATGGAAAGGGCAGGTTTGGTGAATTTTGAAAAACAAGGAAGATTAAAGCTATTAACCCTCACAAAGACCGGTTCTGATGTGGCTGACCACATATCCAACATAAAGACCTTGCTTTAAGGATTTGAAAGTGATTTTTCTCCACAAGCAAATCAAAAAACTTAAATAGTAGTTTATAATTCTTTTTTTAATATCATTAATAATATTATTTTAATGGTTTTGCAGGTGATTTGAATGTTTGTAATAG
>CAYGWL010000074.1:0-5699 GCA_964353575.1 uncultured Methanosarcinales archaeon
GAGCCAAAAGAATTAAAAACACAGGGCTTTGAATACATATGCGTCGGGAGGTGATTAAAATAAAAGCAATAATACCTGCAGCAGGATACGCAACAAGACTGTATCCCTTAACAAAAGACACGCCAAAGGCGCTGCTGAAAATAAAGGAAAAACCCATAATTGAGCACATAATAAAAAAGGTTCTTGAACTGGATGTCCAGGAAATATTCATAGTGACTAATGCAAGGTTTTACAAAAACTTTGTTGAATGGAAAAAGGGATTCTCATGCAAGGTGCCAATTAAACTTGTAAATGACGGAACCCTGACAAATGAGGCAAGACTTGGGCAGATAGGAGACATAATGCTGGTAATGGAAAAGGCAAAGATAAATGAAGATCTTCTGGTTGTTGCAGGAGACAACTTGTTCAACTTTTCATTAAAGCCTCTTTACGAATCATTCAGGAAGAAAAGAACCAACATGAATGCCCTTCATGATGTCAAGTCAGTAGAAGCAGCGAGGCAGCTCGGAACAGCAAGCATTGACAAAAACAGCAAGATAACAGACTTCAAAGAAAAAGCCCAGAACCCGGATTCAACGCTTGCATCAACAGGCATATACCTAATACCAAAGGAAAAGCTCAAATTGTTCTCTGAATACATAGATGACGGAAACCCGCCTGACAAGATGGGCTACTTCATGGCATGGCTCATGAAGCACTATGAACTTTATGGCTTTGTATACAAAGAGAAATGGTTTGACATTGGCTGGCTTGAAGCCCTGAAGCAGACTGAAAAGGAATTCAAACCCTAACATGGAATCTAAAAGAGTGCTTATTACAGGAGGAGCTGGCTTCATAGGAAGCCACCTCTGCGATTTCTTGCTGGCAAAGGGATTCAAGCTTGTTGCCATTGATAATTTCATAACAGGAAACCCAAAGAACATAGAGCACCTTAAGAAAAATCCTGATTTTGAGTTCATAAAGCATGACATCACCAAACCCTTGGAAATCAAAGGAAAACTGGATTATGTTCTGCACTTCGCAAGCCCTGCATCGCCAGTTGACTACCTTGAGTTCCCAATACAAACACTAAAGGTAGGAGCTCTTGGAACGCATAATGCACTGGGCATAGCAAAAGCGAAAAAAGCAGTGTTCCTGCTGGCAAGCACCAGCGAGATTTACGGAGACCCTGAAGTGCATCCCCAGAAGGAGAGCTACTGGGGAAATGTCAATCCCATTGGACCCAGAGGGGTTTATGACGAGGCAAAAAGGTTTGCAGAGGCACTCACAATGGCATACCACAGATACCATAAGATTGACACAAAGATTGCCCGCATCTTTAATACATATGGACCAAGGATAAAGGCAGATGACGGCAGAGTAGTTCCTACATTTATTGTGCAGGCACTCAAGAACGAGCCAATAACTGTTTTTGGGAGTGGAAAGCAGACAAGGAGCTTCTGCTATGTGTCTGACTTGATTGATGGAATATACAAGCTTATGATGTCAAATGTTAACGAGCCAATAAATCTTGGAAATTCTGATGAAAACACAATCATGGAGTTTGCAAAAAGAATAATAAAAATAACAAAAAGCAAAAGCAAGATTGTTTTCAAGCCCTTGCCAGTTGATGACCCAAAGAGAAGAAAGCCGGATATAACAAAAGCAAAACAATTGCTGAAATGGGAGCCAAAAGTTTCCTTGGATGAGGGCTTGAAGAAAACAGTAGAGTGGTTCAGGACGCAGATTTAATTAAGAATAATTTCTATTTCAAGCCAAGTTTTACCCTATATTCATCCCTTTTCTCTTGAAGCTCGCTTAAGAAAGAATTATAACCTGCAATCTCTGCCTCATACAATTTCAGGTCCTTGCCTTCCTGCTGCTTGGACGCTTTTTCGATAAGGCTTTCCAGCAAGCCAATCTGTTGTTCAGTAACTTCAAGCCTTATTTTGATTTGATTGGCGTCCAATTCTTCCATTTCTAAAGAGATAATACAGATTGGTTTAAAAATTTTGTTTAAGAAAAACTGTGAAAAACAAGGTTACGATTGTCAAGATTTAGACCAAAGGTTAGTAAACTTTATAAACTAGCTTAGAACTATCCTCCTTTCTGATGAAACAAAAATCTGCTTTGATAACTGGAATCACAGGACAGGATGGCGGATATTTGGCAGAGCTTCTTCTGAGCAAGGGATACAAAGTTTTTGGAGTTGTTAGAAGGTCAAGCACAGAGCCCTGCGAGAGGATAATGCACATAAGGGACCAGATAACCTTGCTGCAGGGAGATTTGTTGGACCAGCGCTCATTGATAGATGCATTCAAAGAATCAAATCCTGATGAGGTTTACAATCTTGCTGCGCAGAGCTTTGTTCCAACATCATGGAACCAGCCATTGCTAACAGGAGAGATAACTGCCCTTGGTGTAACAAGAATGCTTGAAGCACTGCGCTTGGTTAAGCAAGATGCAAAGTTCTACCAGGCATCAAGCTCAGAGATGTTCGGAAAGGTTCATGAAGTTCCTCAATCAGAGAAAACACCATTCCATCCAAGAAGCCCTTACGGAGTTGCAAAGGTATACGGGCACTGGATAACTGTTAACTACCGAGAGAGTTATAACGTCTTTGCTTGCTCAGGAATATTGTTCAACCATGAAAGCCCAAGAAGAGGACTTGAATTTGTAACAAGAAAGGTAACAGACGGTGCTGCAAGGATAAAGCTTGGCGTGGCAAATGAATTGCGGCTTGGAAACCTGGATGCAAAGAGGGACTGGGGATTTGCAGGTGATTATGTTAAGGCAATGTGGCTAATGCTCCAGCAAAAACAGCCTGATGACTATGTTGTTGCAACTGGAAAAACGCATTCTGTAAGAGAGCTGTGTGAAACTGCATTTAGCTACCTTGGCTTGGACTACAAAAAATATGTCAAAGTTGACCCCAAGTTTGTAAGGCCTGCAGAGGTTGACATGTTAATAGGTGATTCTTCAAAGGCAAGGAAGGTGCTTGGCTGGGAGCCGAAGGTGGACTTTGAGCAGCTGGTGCACATGATGGTTGATTCTGACATGGAAAAATTAAAAGAGATTAAAGAGAGATATAAGAAATAAATTCTGTAGAAATCCTATTGGCTGCCACGGTTCAGCTCTGCTGAACTCATTTTCTCCTCCCTTTAAAGAGTTAAGGGGGAGAAAATGACCCTTGACAAGAGTCAAGGGCGTGGCAGCCGGAAATCAAAGAGTTATGCGACACCAAAAAACAAATAAAAATAAATACTCGGCAACTATTTCTGGCAAAACATGAAGGCACTTGTTACTGGCATAGGAGGATTTGTTGCACCATATCTTGCAGAGCATTTAAAAGAAAGAGGTTTTGAGGTCTTTGGTGCTGACAAAAGCATTAAAGAGGATAAAAGCAATTTTGCTGTTGATTTAACTGACGCTAAAAGGGTTTATGAAGCCATTAACAAAGTAAAACCTGATTATATCTTTCATCTGGCAGCTATTTCTTCTGTAAAGCTTGGGGATAAGTTTCCTGAGCTTGCCTTTAATGTCAATGTTAATGGCACAAGGAACATAATGGAAGCAGTTGTTAAATCAGGAATAAGCCCAAAAATACTGATAACATCAACCGCAGATGTTTATGGAATACCAAAAAAAACACCTCTGACAGAGGAGCATCCACTTAATCCTATAAGCATTTACGCCAAATCAAAGCTTGAACAGGAAAAGCTTGCATTGGAGTATTTCAAAAACAAAAATCTCAAGGTCATTATCTCAAGAAGCTTTACGCACACAGGACCAAAACAGCATGAGAGCTTTGTTTGCTCTGATTTTGCAAAGCAGGTTGTAGAGATAGAAAAGGGAAAAGAACCAATAATAAGGGTTGGAAACCTGGATGTGGAAAGGGATTTCAGCGATGTAAGGGACATAGTAAAGGCATATTTGCTGGCATTGCAGAAGTGCAAACCAGGCGAGGTTTACAACGTATGCTCAGGAAAGGCATACTCCATAGAGGAAATAGTGAAGATATTGATATCATTCTCCAAAAAAAAGATAGAGATAAAGCAGGAAAAGGAAAGGATGAGAAAGAACGACATACCAATACTGCTTGGAGACTGCTCAAAGTTCAGAAAGGCAAGTGGATGGAAGCCGGAGATTGCTTTTGAAGACACCCTGAAAGACCTTCTGGAGTACTGGAGGAAGAATTCTTAAGCCTGTATTTTCTCTTCAAGGCTTTTATTCTTTAAATCATGAAGCATGTAAACACCATCAATAATTGTAAGCGCAATATCCACCCTGTCCTCTTTCCTTGCCTGCGCTATGTCTGACCACACTCCGTTTCTATAATTCCTTAAAAGAAATGTTCCAAACACAACGCCAGGAGCTATGGTAATCCTTGGTGGCGCTACAACAGATATCTGATCAGTATCATCGTAAAAAACAAAAACATAGGATTCATCCTCCATTTCAGTTTTGCTATAAATGAAAAGGTCATTTAAAAGGTATAAAATTCCCTGATTTTGCTCGCTACATAAGAATTCCAATAGTGAATCAAAAGATTGACTAGGCAGATATTTAGCCTTGTAAAGTTCTGATACAAGATAATCTCTTGCCATTACCAATAAAGGAAGTTTTGAACTATAAAAAAGTTTCTGTATTCCTGCTAAGGGATATATTTCAGAACATCAGAAAGATTATTTGTGTCCACAACATGCTTTGCCGCTTTTTTTAATTCTTGTGAGCCAGAATTAAAAGCTATTGACATTCCAACTTCTTTAAATGCCTCAATGTCCGTGTCATCATTGCCAATGTAAATGGTTTCTTTGTAAGATATTCCTAAATCAGAACAAAGTTCTCTTACGATTTCAAGCTTTTTCTCTTTACCAGCACCAATTGGCCAAAGGAACTCTCCAGAGACCTTGCCATTCTGGATAACAAGCTGGTTAGCAAAGATATGGTCAACACCAAAGTCTTTCTGCACTCTTCTTGCAGCCTCTATGCTTGATGAGCTTATTATGGCAGTTATATACTCTCTATTATGAATATATTCAAAGGTTTCTCTGACACCAGGAAGATATTCTAAAGAATTAACCAGATCATAATAAAGAGCAGCATCCTTGCCCTTCCACAGCTTTACAACAACCTCCTCAACAAGCCTGCCATAATCTGTATGCAGATACTTGTCAGTTAATGCCTTGCCCTGTTTAAAGGTGCCGAATCTCTTGTGAAGCTCCATCCAGAAACTAATGCCTTTGAATATCACTCCGTCCATGTCAAAGCATATTAGTTTGTAGCCCATATACTCAAATAAGAAGCAAACAGCGTTAATAAAGCTTTCGAGAAGCTAGAAGCTGATTTTTAGGGTTAAGTCAACTTTGATGTGTTTGAGCTGACTGTGGTCCTCCGGACTTATTTTCTCTCCCCCTTAATGATATGGGGGAGAGAAAATAACCTTGAACAAAGTTCAAGGCACGGTCAGCTTGCCCATTTAAGTTGACATTGCCGAATTATCAAAAGGTTTTTATATTAGTAATACAAAAGGTATCATTATTTAATAATAAAAAAGCTTTTGATATTAAGCTGTGACAAAGCTGTGTATCAAAACGGTCTAAAATCCTGTTTTAAAAAGAGGAGGCTTAAACATGGCCGAAAAAGACGTTGAAAAAAGATGGGTTGTAATTCTTGTTATACTTGCATTGGTTATTTCTGTTCTTGGAACCTGGATGACT
>CAYGWL010000075.1:0-6342 GCA_964353575.1 uncultured Methanosarcinales archaeon
CTGGTATTGTTATGTTAATTATCTCTGTTATGTTTTCCTGTGGCGGCGTTATCTCCGTTATGTTCTCTGGTGCTGTTATTATCTCTGTTATATTTTCAGAGATGGTTATTTCCTGTGTTATGTTCTCTGTTATCAGGAGTCCTGTTATGGCTGGGCTTATGAATTTGATGCCTGCTATGAGTGTTATCACAATCATTACAGCCATCAAGTATTGCAGTGATGTTTGTTGTAGTGTTTTTTGTCTTTGCCTTTGCTGGTTTATGTGTTGTTGTCTTTTGTTTATTTCTTGTTTGTAGTTTTTTATGTGTTCATTGTAGTTGTTTAGCCATTGTTCTGGGCTCTTGTTGTCCAAGTAGTAATTTAAGTCAGCTGTGTATGTTTGGTGGTCAATTAGCCCTTTTTCGTATTCCAGGTTTATTCTGTGAACTCCGACTCGTATATTCTGTTTGTATCTCTGGCATAACCTTATGTAGTTTCTTAGCTGTTCAATCTCTTCAAACTCTTTTCTCCATCCTCCTTGATTTTTATATCTCATTTCTTGTTTTTCTTTTTCGTGTCTCTTTTTGCTTTCACGCGAGTGTGAACTGTGTGTGTGGTCTTTGGACTCCTGGCTAGGAGTTTGGCAATCTCAGAATTTCTCAGACCGAGTGATAGGAGGTATTCGACAACAACTTCCATTATGCTTAATGAGCGGTCTTGAACAACTTTGATTGGAATGTAGAAGACAGGTGGTTTTTCATCAACTATGAAGGGCTTGTTTTTGAGCTTCTTGCAAGCCCTTTGGTAAGCAGTAAAGACAGTCCTTTGATCACGATTAATCAATGTAGCAATGTCTACGTATCTGAGTTTTTGTATCTCTTTCAGGTAAACTACGATGCTTTCAAGAAAGCTTAGGCGTCTGTTTTGGAATATGGCTGTGGATAGAGAGAACTCTGCTTTTTTGATGATTTTATGAGCATCCAAGCTAACAATGTCCTACAATGTAAGTATCTATTTATAAATCTTTCTTAAATGAAGTTTAGATTGCTGAGAAGATTTATGGCTACTATTGGAAATCTTTTTATTGCTGGTTCGCCTTGGCAAAGCCAAGGTCTTTTTTCTCTCTCCACAAAGGGTTAAGGAGAGAGAAAAAAGAGTTCCGTAAGTCATAAAAATCCGCCTGAAGCGGATTTTTATGACACAAGAAATGCGGAGCGTTTCTTCGTGGAACCGAACCAGCAAATGAAGTGGACTTTTTCAACGCAGCTTATATTATAGTGGATAATAAATGGCGAGTTTTAATTCACCGCCGGGAAGTCTGACTCCAAATTCGTAGGATGAAAATCTTACGGTTTTTGTGAAAGTTCTCATGGGACATTGGACATGGTGGCGTAGCACTTATAAATAATGACTGTTTGTATGATAAGTATGCAACGGACAGTAAGTCTTAAAATAAGTAAGTATCCTGAACTTCTTGAAAC
Organism: uncultured Methanosarcinales archaeon; assembly: GCA_964353575.1. Classification (GTDB taxonomy): domain Archaea; phylum Nanobdellota; class Nanobdellia; order Woesearchaeales; family CAYGWL01; genus CAYGWL01. Next base: position 1,461 of record CAYGWL010000075.1, read on the forward strand.
TATTAAGCAGTATAATCAGATTGTTAACGAGCATATTTCTAAATCTTTTGAAGTTAAGACTAATTCTAAAAGCAAGCTTCACAAAGCATTATATAAAGATATAAGGCAAAGATTTCCTGATTTTCCTTCTGCTCTGATTCAATGTGCAAGGGATAATGCTGTTGAAATGCTTAAAGGCAATAAATACAAGAAACATACTAAAAAGAGACTTAACAGTTCTGTTCGCTTTGATTTGAGAACAGTGAAAGTGTTTCTTGAATCTGAACAGCTTCAGCTTACAACTGTTGAGGGCAGAAAAAAATACAATCTTAAAATTCCTGAATACTTCAAAAAATACTTTAATTGGAAAGTTAAAGTAGTAACTCTTGGTGTTGACAAGAAATTCCTTAAACTTAAAGTTGTTGTTGAAGGAGATAAACATCAGCAAATTCCTAACAAAAAGATTCTTGGTGTTGATTTGGGTATCAAGAACTTTGCTGTGTTGAGTGATGGAACTTTCATCAAGCCTAATAAAATTTGTGCTGTTAAGCGTCGTTATGCTTACTTGCGTAAAAGGTTGCAGTCCAGAGGCACACGGAATGCTAAGAGGCACCTGAAGGCTTTTAGTGGTCGTGAGAGACGGTTCATGCGGGACTTCAACCATTGTTTAAGTAAAAGAATAGCAGAACTTCCTTTCGGAGTCTTTGCTTTGGAAGGATTAAAAAATATAAGAAAAGCTAGAAAAGGTAGAGTATTCAATAGAATGAGAAGTAACTGGGCTTACTTCCAATTCAGGAAGCTCTTGACTTATAAAGCTGAAGACAGAGGAAAAAGTGTTGTCTTAGTTGACCCACAATATAGCAGTCAGAGATGTAGTAAGTGTGGTTTTATAGACAAGTTTAATAGAAAGAAAGGAGTTTTCCATTGCAAAAGTTGTGATTTTCATTGTTCTGCTGACCTTAACGCAAGTATTAACATATCCCAAATCGGCAAAGTCCTTTTTGGGCAGGTTGTTGTCAACCAGCCAATCGTAATGATGGATGAAAGGTGTGTGCGTTGCATACTAACACCTGGACATCAGTTACAAGCCTCTTCCGTTAGGGAGGAGTAGTTGACGATAAGATTTATATATAGTGTTGAATTTCAAATCAGTCATGGCATTAAACGCTTTGCAAAGATTTGAACTCAAGAGGTTCATAAAGAAGCTTGAAGTGTACAAAGGCAGGCATACCGAGCTTGTTTCAGTTTACATACCGCAGGATTATGATTTGAACAAGATACTTAACCATATTTCACAGGAGCAGAGCACTGCAAGCAACATAAAGGACTCTACAACAAGGAAGAATGTTATTGATTCTTTAGAGAGAATGATCCAGCACCTAAGGTTGTTCAAGAGAACGCCTGACAATGGTTTGGCTGTTTTCTCAGGAAACACTTCTGAAAGGGCAGGACAGCAGGACATTAATGTCTTCAGCATTGAGCTACCAGTGCCTTTGAAGATAAGGATTTACAGATGCGACAAGGAGTTTGTTCTTGACCCGCTGAGGGACATGCTTGATACAAAAGAGGTATTTGGGTTAATAGTAATGGACAGGAGAGAAGGCAATATTGCCTTGCTTAAGGGGAAGACAATTGTTCCACTGGTAAAGTCCACATCAAATGTTCCTGGTAAGCAGAGGGCAGGAGGTCAGAGCGCAGCAAGGTTCCAGAGACTAAGAGAAGGGGCAGCAAAAGAGTTCTACAAAAGACTGGGAGAGCATGTTAAGAGCGAGTTCTTAGGAAAAAAGGAGCTAAAAGGGGTTATAGTTGGAGGACCCGGACCAACAAAGCAGACATTTGTGGAAGGAAACTTCATACCAACAGAGATAAAGAACAAGATTCTTGCCATTAAAGACATAACCTACACAGGAATGTTTGGCTTGCAGGAGCTGCTTGACAAGAGCCAGGATGTGCTTTCAAAAGAAGAGGTTTCAGTGGAGAAAAAGATTGTGCAGAGCTTCCTTGATGTTTTATCAAAGAAGCCCAACATGGCTGCTTACGGAGAGGCAGAGGTAAGACGATGCCTTGAGCTGGGGATTGTTGACACAATGCTCATATCAGAGGCTTTTGACGAGAAGAAGATTGAGGAGTTCGACGAGCTGGCAAAGAAATTCTCAACAAAGGTAGAAATAATATCAACAGAAACCAGAGAAGGAGTTCAGCTGAGAGAACTGGGAATGATTGCTGCCATATTAAGGTATGAGGTGCAATGATAGAAACAGCTTTTAAGGGGCTTTACCCTGAAAAGGAGTTTAAGTATAACGCTAAGCTCACTTATTCTAAGCGTTTTAAAGACTATAACGCAAATGTTAAAAGATTTGGTGATAACATCGAGTTTTGTCTGAGCGAGAAATGGAAAGATGTTAGTGAAGAAATCAAGATTGGATTGATACAAGAACTGATTTTAAGGATTTTAAATGATAATAAAAATGTTAAAAATACCACCAATATTGACCTGTATAATAATTTTATTAAAAGCCTGCACATAGCAATTCCAAAAACAAAGACGCATCCCGTGCTTGAGGAGTCCTTCAAGAGGGTTAATGAAAAATACTTTTACGGATTGATGGAAAGACCAAACCTTGTTTGGAAAGGCAATTCAAAAACAAGGCTGGCAAGCTATGACTACCAGAGCGACACTGTAAGCGTGAGCAACATATTTCTTGAAGCTGATGATGAGATTGTGGATTATTTGATTTATCACGAAATGCTCCACAAAAAGCTCAAGTATTACCATAAAAACGGAAAAAGTGTGCATCATACTGGCGAGTTCAGGGAAAGGGAAAACAAGTACGATAACAAGAAAATGGTGGATAAGAAAATAGAGAAGCTGGTTAGAAAGAGCAAGATTAAATCAAGCATGCTGTGTTTTGGAAATTTTTTTGGAAAAGAATAATAATAAAATAAAAAATAACAATTAATCTGATAACATCAAAAACCAAAACCCTTAAATATTCTTTAAAAATTCTTTATGCTTAACATGGAAAAAAAGAGTGTTGAAGTGAATACGCTGAAGGTTGGCAGCTATTTAATAGTTGACGGCGCTGCGTGCAAGGTGGTGAGCATACAGACCTCAAGACCAGGGAAGCACGGGCATGCAAAGTTCAGAATCGTTGCAACTGGCTTGATTGATGACAAGAAGAGAGACCTTGTCATGCCTCATGGCAATGTTGATGTTCCTATTGTTGATAAGAGGAACGCCCAGATTTTGTCCATCCATGAGGATACTGCCAATGTAATGGACTCAGAGACGTATGAGAACTTTGACCTCAAAATCCCTGAAGAACTCAAGGACAAGATAGCAGCAGGAAGCCAGGTTGTTTACTGGAAAATACTTGACGATAAAATCATGAAACAGATTAAAGGTGACTAAATGGTAAAATTCCCGGAAGCAGAGGCAAGAATGATTCGAGGAGTTTTTGTGTGCCGTAGCTGCAAGACAAAGAGGAGAGTAAGCCCCATGAAGGTTCATCAGGGAAAGGTTAGCTGCAGAAAGTGCGGCAGCAAGGCATTAAGGCCTGTAAGAAAAAAGTAGGTGAAATATTATTAACATGGATATAGTCCAGATGATTGATATAAGCGCTGCCATAATATTTATTATTTTTCTCACAGCCTTTATCCTGATAAAGAGAAAAAAAATAGCTGTTCAAAAGATACTCTATCCTGTGTTTTACATGATACTTTACAGGTCAGATTTTGGGATAAGATTCATGAACAAGATTGCCGATAAATACAGGGAGATAATCAAGTTCTTCGGCTATGTTTGCATCGGCATAAGCTTTATTGGCATGATATTTGTATCAATAAACATAATACTCATACTCTATAATATTTTCGTAACCCCTGCTGCAGAAACAGGCGTTGCCCTAATCCTCCCATTCACCAATGTCCCTGGTTTTGGACATCTTTCATTCCTTCACTGGATAATCTCAATATTTGTACTTGCGATTGTTCATGAGTTTTCCCACGGCATTGTTTCAATAGCCAACGGCTTAAAAGTGAAATCCTCAGGATTCGCCTTTCTTGCCATACTGGTGCCATTACTGCCGGCAGCATTTGTTGAACCTGATGAAAAAAAGTTGATGAAGAAGGATGATGTGACCCAGTATTCTATATTTGCTGCAGGGCCTGTTGCAAATATACTATTAGCACTCATACTTATTTTTGCCCTGCCTTACATCACCAACCCTATTGAAGAGAGAATAACAGAACCAGTTGGATTCACATTTGATTTGACAAACCAAACCATGCCCGCAGCAAAAGCCGGCCTGCAATCCGGAATGGTCATAACATCCTTTAACAATCAAACAATAACCGATGCAAATGAGGCTGTTGCAATACTGCATTACTGTGTTAAACCAGGGCAAACAGTCTTCATTGGAACAGAAAACGCAACATATACAGTGACCAAGGTTGAAGATGAAACAGGCAGAGGCATGATAGGAATACAGAATGTGAAAAATGAAGTAAGGGTAAAGCCGGAATATAAATGGCTTGAAAAGCCATTTTACTGGGTAAAGGACCTCTTTAAATGGCTTGCATTCCTCAATTTGCTCGTGGGGATATTCAATCTCCTGCCTTTGGGAATAGTTGATGGAGGACGGATAATGAACACCTTCCTGCAGAGAACCATTAAAGACCAGGAAAAAGCTAAAAAGATTTTTGGCTTTATATCCCTATTCTTCCTAGCAGTAATCCTGCTTGGCTTGATAACAAATTACATAGGCAATCCCTTTTCAATATTAATAAAATGATATCAATAGTTCTTATTGAGCCCATTAACCCAGGAAACATGGGAGCGATAGCCAGGGTTATGAACAACTTTGGATTTAAGGATTTGGTTCTGGTAAATCCCAAATGCAGC
>CAYGWL010000076.1:0-4487 GCA_964353575.1 uncultured Methanosarcinales archaeon
ATCCGGCCGCAACCTGGACGACAGGCACAGCCTTCCCGGTGACAGCGTTCAGCACCTGTCCGCTGACAACGGCTTCCCCGGCATTGGCCGTGGGGGTGTCTTCATTCTTGCATGCCGCGAACCCGAGCGCGAACGCGACAGCCAGGAGAGAGATCAGCACTGGTTTCATGAATAGGGTTCCCTAGCTCTGTGACGATGGTTATTCCACACTCCTCTTATTCCACATCCTCAAAGCAGTATATCCTGTATTGTTTTCCGCAGACCCTTGCTGAACCCCAATAAGACCATCTTTGTTTGGTTACTAGAGCGTTTCCGGCTCTGCCGTATGTTGCCATGTATCTTGGACCTTCAGTCCTCCAGTTGTTGCAGTTCTCGTTCGCTATTTTACTGCCGTTGTTGTTTGTGCCGGTTAACACATAAACTTCATTTCCTTGGTCCAGAACGTTCTTTCCGTATTCATCAAAAATTATTCCGTGGTCGGGTCCGTCACCGTCAAGGAAATCGTTTAGGTCATCCGCTATCTTAACACCATTTGGTGAGTAATAAGGCAGGTCTTTCTCCTTAAATCTGCTTTTGGCATTGACGGCGCTGTTTGATAGCCATGCTTTGAAGCTTCCTGACAGCCCTGCCTTGTCTGCCATTGCCTGGCATTTCTGGTCTGCACCATCTATTCCAACCAGATGACCTGTGAATTTTTGAGATGATACAAAAACTGTGAGTTGCTTTGTTTGTGTTATCTCTGAAATCTCACACCCTGCTGTTACCTTTATAGGACCATATCTGGTGGGATTACTTGAGTAGTCTACCTCCTCCAATTCGTAATAGTATGTTTTTCCACTCTCAGCATTGGTATCCTTACATTCATAGTTGTCTCCTGTAACCATGCCCTTGCTTTCAATCATGTTATCATTCACCATGGTCCATGGTCCGTTCTTGTCCTCTGAACGGTATATGTTAAAGCCAAGAGTATCCATTTCACTGCCTGTTCCCCACACCAGCTTAACTGCAACCTCGCATTCCCCTGTAAAGTAGGCAAGGGTTACTGCAGTTGGTTTGCAAGGGCCGTGTGAGAGCACGAATTGTCCGCTCCAGCTATTGCAGATTTCTGCTGTGGCGTCAGTAACCTTTATATTTGGGCTTAAGTAAAGATTGGTTGTGTAATGCGCAACAGGGCCGCTTGACGAACTCAAGGGAACTATTGCATCCTGGCCATTGTCCCAGTAAACATGGATGCTTGCTGGATGCTCACATCCAGAGGGGATTTGGTTGATTACAAAATGCCATTCAGTGTCATCACACTCATGATCACTGAGTGATGCTTGCTTGACATGGATTATCTGAGTTTCTTCTTGCTGCGCTGCCTGGAAACCTATTAAAAAGCCTGCCAAGCCTCCTTCATCGTAAATGCTTTGCATACCAGCCACCAGCACAAGCATTATAAAAAAACCTATAAAGAATAACAGCTCTTTTCTCATGCTCTCACCTTTTTTTTGTTGTTTTTCTGAATAAAACATAAAACCAGCGTATTTGGTATATAAACATTTTGGAAAACCCACCAACCAGGCAATCGAAAGTTTTATATAACATTAATTCAATAAGAGAGTAAAGGGGAATAATATGGATGTCAAGGTTTACAGCACGCCAACATGCCCTTGGTGCTACAAGGTCAAGGACTTTCTCAAGGAGCACAAGGTGAAGTTTGTTGATATAGATGTCTCTGCTGACAGGCAGGCAGCCATGGATATGGTAAAGAAGTCAGGACAGATGGCAGTTCCTGTGACTGAAATAGGCAGCGAGATAATTGTCGGCTTTGACAGGGAAAGGATAAAGAAGGCATTGAAGCTAAAATAAGGAGGTGAAAAATGCCCTGCGGAGATTGCGATGAAGATGATGAGGGTTAGTAGTTTTTTGTTTATAGAATTTTAATTACCCAAAAACATTTAAATAAGTGCAGTGATTCTTTTTTTAAACCATGATAATAACTATTAATGAACTCATTGACATAGTAATCATGACCTTAGCCATTGGCTTCATATTCTCAGGACTCTTCCAGAAGCAGAGATTCATGAAGAGGGGCTTTGATTTTGAAAGCCTCAAGTTTGCTGCCATGGTCACTGCTCCTGCTGTTGTTTTCCATGAGCTTGGTCACAAGTTCTTGGCTCTCTTGTTCGGAATAAGCGCTGTTTTCCATGCAGCATACTTCTGGCTGCTCATAGGAGTAGTCCTGAAACTGGCAAACTTTCCCTTCATATTCTTTATTCCGGGATATGTGTCTTACTCGGCAAATGCAGGGACATACCTGCAGAACGCCCTGATTGCCCTGGCAGGGCCATTGACAAACCTTGTTATTTTTGTAATAGCTTCTTTGTTGTTGAAGAAGGCTAAAAACAAAAAGCAATTCCTGCTCATTTACCTCACAAAGCAGATTAACCTATTCCTTTTCATATTCAACATGATTCCAATCATGCCCTTTGATGGAGGGCATTTCTTTTACAACCTTGTGAAAGCTTTGGGATTCTAACTTTTTACAGGAACTACTTTGAACCCAACTTTTTCTTCTATAATCTCCACTTCTTTTGTTCTGTCCAGTTTGTTTGTTTTCACTAATTCTTTTGGTATCCTCAAACCAAAGCTCAAGCCCCATTTGGATAATTTGACCCGGTATTTCCGCATGTTTCTGTATTTTTCAGCAACTTCATGAAGCTGTTTCATGTCTAAGACTTCTTCCCCGCAGGAATCACATCTGTAGTATTTGTAAGCCACATCTTCTTGTGTTTTACCTACCCTCTCCGTCATCATTTTCTTGCAACTAGAGCACGTCCTCATTTTCTCCTTTTCTCAATTGTTATGATTTTGATTTTGTCTGCCATGAACTGTCCCATGCATATAACATCAAACCGTTTGTATGACTTTATGAACTTAACATAGTTCTTGCCGAATCTTTTAATTTTACCTCCTTTGATTGTTGCTTCAACAAAATCCGGATGAATGCCTCTCTTTAATGCTTGCAGAAATGCATGCCTCTTTATTTCTATATCGCACTTGCCAACATCGATTTCCATGTTTTAATATCATTTAATATTAATTAATATGCTTGTAGTATATAAAACTTGTGTTTTGCACAAGCCAATTATACTGAAACTGAGAAACTTGAAACAAGGTTATAAGCGCTACGCCTGAATGTCCAGTGTCCTGTGAGAACTTACAGAAAGTTCGGAAACTTTCTGAAGTTCCAAAAATCGTTAAGATTTTTGAGAACTTTCAGGAAAACCGTAAAATTTCCAGAACCAAAAGTTTTATTAATCCGGATACTGTTATTATTATAGGTGTTATAATAGATGGTGACCAAGCTTAACTACATAAACTTCAAGAAAGAGGTACTTGATTCTGATGCGCCTGTATTGGTTGGCTGCTATGTGGCTGGGGACTCTTCTGAGAGGATGATGATGCTTTTTGAGGCACTATCAGGAAAATATGATGATAAGATTAAGTTTGTAAAGCTTGATGCGGGCGAACATGGCAAGCTTGCACAACAATACAATGTTGACAAGATGCCCACACTGCTCTTATTCCACGATGGCAAGGAGTTTGACAGGATTGTTGGGGTCATGCCTGACAACATGCTTGAGCTCCAGCTAAACACGCTTTTGAAAAAGCTTTATTCTAAGATGGTTAAGAAGGTTAAATAAGGTAAATTCCGATAATTTTAAAAACAAGCCATTATTCTTGTGCCTATATGCTTAATAGACTCAATGAGATTTATGATAAGAAATACAAGAAGCTGCTTTTAATACCCCTTGTTTTGTATTTGATACTCTTTGGAATAGTTGGATATAACTACATGAGGACAGGCGAGCTGTTCAAGAGGGATATTTCACTTACAGGAGGCACTTCTGTAACCATAACAACCCAAAAACAAATAGACATTTCAGGACTGGAGAAAAGCCTTTCCAAAGAGCTCAACACAGATGTTTCTGCCAGAACACTTACACAAGGAGGCAGGCAAACAGGCATAATGGTTGATGCAACCCTTGGCGAAGAAAGGTCGCAGGACTTGGTTACGGCGTTAGAGTCGCATTTAGGAAAGTTTGACAGGGACAGCTACAGCGTCCAGGTTATGGGCAGCTCCCTTGGAGGAAGCTTCTTCAGAGAGGCATTTCTTGTAATAATGGTATCATTTATTTTTATGGCTTTAACAGTTCTCATCTACTTCAGGGTGTGGGTTCCATCTCTCATTGTTATCCTCTCTGTCGTAGGCGACATACTTGGCCCTTTTGCTATTCTGGTTGGCCTTAATGTCAAGCTATCAACAGCAGGCATAGCAGCATTCCTGATGCTCATGGGATACTCTGTTGACACTGACATCCTGCTTACAACAAGGGTTCTTAGGGGAAGGGAGGGCAGTGTATATCACAGGACTGTTGGCGCCATGAAAACAGGAATAACAATTTCGCTAACACTATTTTCTGCTGCGCTTGTTGGCTTCT
>CAYGWL010000077.1:0-2492 GCA_964353575.1 uncultured Methanosarcinales archaeon
TTAATAAGAAAAAATTTGAGGCAGATATAATGGAAGGCATTACTTCTTGTATTAAATTATTTAATTGCTGATTACCCGATTATTGGATTTATAGTGAAAGACATAAATAATTTACCAAAATTGTATGTCTTTCCCTTGATACCAAAGGCGCACTTGAGGAATTATCAGCGTCCTTTGGTATAGAATTAATGCTTTTGTTGAATTAAAGCTAAAAATCAAAAAAAGATATTTACTTAGCTTTCTGAAACTATAGCAAATAAAGAATTAACAAAAATAACCTAATGCTCAGAGAGTATCCATTCACAAGAACAACAAAGGCATTTTCCAACTTTCATTGCCTGTTTAATCCTGCAATAATGATTGTTTGTTACTTAATGCTTTCATGTGCCTTCGTATTTACTTCAGAAAGCTAAGCTATTTCAAAAAAAAAGTAAAAGCTTAAAAAGCCATAAATTCTCTCATTAGAAATTAATCAGGTGCAAAAACTTGCAAGAGTGAGTAGCTTTTACCCCTGAACTTTTTATTTTAAAATGCCAAAAAAGAAAAAAGCAGAAACTAGCGAAAAGGCAAAGAAAGAACAAATAGCAGGAGCCAAAGCAGAAGAAAAAAAGAAAATAAGCAAGGCAGAGCTGGAGGAAAAAGCCAAAAAGCTTGCAGAAAAAATAGAAGAAAAAGGCATGGACTTGAAGGAAAAACTGGTTGAATCAAAAAAAAGAAACACTCTTGTTCCGCTTGAAGACTATGTCAAATACGGGGCATGCACAGGAACAAAAATAATCATGCCCGGAATGAGGCAGTATGTATATAAAAGAAGGGCTGATGGGATTGCAATAATCAATACAAACTTAATTGACGAGAAGCTGAAAGAGGCAGTGGCGTTTTTAAACGAGTATTCTCCTGAAAAATTCATCTTGGTATGCAAAAGGGAAATCAGCTGGAAAGCAGCTGAATTGTTTGGAAAGACGACAGGGGCAAGAATTTTCACCAAAAAATATCCTGCAGGAATAATAACAAATATTTCACTTCCTAATTTTTTTGAGCCTGAAATGATTTTTATATGCGACCCATGGATGGACAAAAATGCCTTAAACGACGCTGTAACAATGAAGAAAAAAGTTCTGGCATTAGTTGACACAAACAACTATGCTTTTGGAATAGACAAGCTCATACCTTGCAACAATAAAGCAGGAAAGGGAGTCGGGCTTATTCTTTACATACTTGCAAGAGAGTACCTAAAGGCAAGAAAAATTGAAAAAGAGCTGCCTGACTTAGATGAATGGACTGAAGAAAAATAACTGTTTCTATAATCTGCTAAAATAATATTTTTAAAGCATAAGCTTTAAAAAGCCTCGAGGATAGTATCTTTTACTCCATTCGTGGAGATTATCATTAAAATGAGTGTCTTAACAACAAAAAAAGTTAAGGTATGATGTAGTACGTCGAGTTGTTGTGACCGTTATTTTCTATACAAATAAGTTGGAGGTTTAGGCTTTGTATCCAACCGAGTAGGATTTGGATTAAATTCCAGTTTATCCTGCTGGCGGTTGCGGCTATCTGGCTTACAATAAGACATGCAAGTTTCTCCGAAAGGAGGGCGAACTGCTCAATAACACGTAGCTAACCTGCCCTGCAGTCAGAGATATCCTCGGGAAACTGAGAGTAAAATCTGATAGAATATGGTTTCTGGAAAGAGCTATATTCCAAAGGCAACGCTGCAGGATGGGGCTGCGGCTGATTAGGTTGTTGGCGAGGTAATGGCTCACCAAGCCTTTGATCAGTAAGGGCTCTTAGCGGAGAAGCCCTGAGAGGGAGTCTGAGACACTACTCCCAGCCCTACGGGGTGCAGCAGTTAGGGATCTTCTGCAATGCGCGAAAGCGTGACAGAGCGAGCCAGAGTGTTTCTCGTTAAAGAGAAACTTTTGTTAGCTGCAAAAAGGCTGACGAATAAGGACTGGGCAAGACCGGTGCCAGCAGCCGCGGTAATCCCGGCAGTCCAAGTCGCAACCACAACTGTTTGGTCTAAAACATCCGTAGCTTGCTTTGTAAGTCTTTTGTGAAATTCTGACTCTTAAAGTCAGAGCGGGCAAGAGATACTGCATAGCTAGAGACCGAAGGACGCAAGGAGTACAGCCAAAGTAGTGGTAAAATACGTTAATCTTGGCTGGACTAACAAGAGCGAAGGCACCTTGCGACGGCGGATCTGACAGTGAGGGATGAAAGCTAGGGGCGCAAATTGGATTAGATACCCAAGTAGTCCTAGCCGTAAACACTGCACACTAAACATCAGGATCTCCTCGAGAGATTTTGGTGCTGCACCGAAGGGGAAAAGTGTGCTACCTGGGAAGTATAGCCGCAAGGCCGAAACTTAAAGGAATTGGCGGGGGAATACCACAACGGGTGACGCGTGCGGTTCAATTAGATTCTACACCGTGAACCTTACCAGGACCGACAGCAGAATGAAGGTCAGTCTAAAGGGCTTACCTGACACGCTG
>CAYGWL010000078.1:0-1596 GCA_964353575.1 uncultured Methanosarcinales archaeon
CAGCAATAAAAACATTAGGCCTTATAGTAAAGTCGTCTATTCCGTCTGCCAGATATTCACCATTCCAGAAGCTTTCCCTTACCTTGTTCCTCAGCCCAAGCTCCATTTCTTTGTAGCGCAGCTCTCCTGTTAATTTGAAAATCAGCTTATACATGTCCAGCCTTAATGCCTGTATCTCTATGCTTGCTCCCTCTCTTTCAATGGTGTTCATCCATGTTTCTTTGCTTCCGTTGACTGCTAATCCGTCTTTAGTGCTTTCCCTTACTAATGAGTCAAGGGCTTGCTTCAGCCTCTTTGTTATTTCTGTGAGCTCTTGTTTGTCAAAGTATTTTTCCAAAAGCCCTTTTTTTGACAGGATATCTACAAGGTCATGCCATGCCTTGAAGTGCCACCCAACAGCGTCTGCAGAGCTCATGACTGGATTCTGGAATACTTCAGCAACCCTTCCATCCCTTTCAATGCCTTTTAGCTGCCTTATGAGTATTTTCTTCACAGCATCAAACTCGTTCTCAAGCATGAGTGCTTTTAGCGAGACTGCCTCGTCCCTTGACCAGAACTGTGGTGAAAATGGAAGCCCTGCGTATATTCCAATGTGCCCCTTGTCCTTGGTTAATAAGCAATCAAGGCTGTTTAAAGCGCAATTTAATGCTGTTGTAATCTCCTTGTTCCAAATGTGCTTTGTGTTAAGGGAGTGATACCTTCTCTGGAAATGCTTTAGCCTGTCAAGATTTGCTAGCACAAGCTCTGCATTCCATATGGCTTCTTCCTTGTCATGCGAAACTGAGAAAATAAGCTTTTTTGATACAAGTGTCATGGCATTGTAAACATATCTTTCATGCGGGAATAATCCGTTTTTCCTGTCAAAGTCATATTCTTTCTTGACCCATTCTCCCACACTTTTATAATGCAAGTCCTTATCCCCTTCTATCACAAGGTAGAGTGTGTATTCCTCGTTTTCATCACTCTCTCCCTCTCTTGGGTCATGCTTCTTTGTGAACTTGACCACTATCTTTTCCTTCTCAACAAAGATTTCATAGTTTCTTCCCCACTCTCTCTTGTCATCCGGCTTTCTTACATCCAGCAGCAAATCAATGCGGACATGCTTGTTAACTTCATAAACCAGGGTGTTGGTGTGCATTGGCATGAAGAAGCTTTCAGCCAGCTCGCCCCTTTTCCTCTCAAAGCTCCAAAGGTTGTTTGTTATGCTTGTTATCTTTCCTCCAAGCTTTATGTCTTCAATCACCTTGAAAAGCCCGTGTTTAAGATTGAGGAACAAGCCGTTGTATCTGCTATTAATGCCTTCTAGGAAATAGCCTCCTGACTTGTTTGTAAGCAGGAAGCCAGCATCTCCACTGATTTCCCTTTCCACCCCTTTTTCATTAAGCTGGTGAACAATCTTCATTTTACCAGATAGAAGATTCTGTAGCCAATTATCCTCTTCACCCCCAACCAAATCTACTCCTCGCTGGCTTTATAAAAATAGTGCCAAAAAGAGATAAATAGGAATGGTTCAATAAAACTTTTTGATGGAAAAGCACAGTTCAAAATCTCTTTAGGTTCTGCGGTCGGACTCTTGTCCGACTTCATTTCTCCTCC
>CAYGWL010000079.1:0-3442 GCA_964353575.1 uncultured Methanosarcinales archaeon
TATAAACTTTTTTGTTTTTTGGGGTGTTATTTGCATTATATTATATGCATTATGATTTCTGTAGAAATTCACCTCCACTCAGGGTTAATGATTTTTAACAGAACATTTAAATATCTCTACTTAGAGTTAATATAGTTAAACTTAAAATATTTTCCATCTAAGAATAAAAAAGAGGAAAATGAAAAAAAACAAAGGTGTAACTGAAATTTGTGTTTTTTTGAAGAGAATTGTTACCCTGATGGCAATTATCTTTATGTTGTTTCTTCCTTTAGTAACAAAGGTTGTTAACTCTGCTGAGGATTCTCCATTTGGTATGCATGATATAACCAGGTTTTTTACAAACAAACCAATAGATAATCAAACCACCAAGCTCGCTCAAGCAGCAGGGGTAAAATGGACCAGAGTAACTCCCAGTTGGCCTACCATAGAATCACAAGATAATCAATATAATTTCAAGGCCCTTGATTATAAATTGACCCTGATTAAAGAAAATAATATTATCCCCTACATAATGTTTGTCTATGCTGGAACATGTCCAGACTGGTTAACTTCAGCTCCTTCTGGTGAATCTTCTAATGGGTATCCACCGAGAAATGATGGTGACTGGAAGAGTTGGCGCGATTTTGTTAGTCAAATGGTGAGCAGGTATGGGTGTGGACCAGGTGGCAAGTGTTTGGTCACATATTGGGAGATCTGGTCAGAACCAGAGGCAGGATACTGGCGTGAAAAAGGTCATACTGCTCAGGAATTTGTAAGTTTTCTACAAGCTGCCCATGACACAATCATGGCAATTGATCCTAATGCCAAGATTATTTTAAGTAGATTTAAGGGCTATACTGTTCAAAAGTTGAACACACAAAACTTCAACAATCAGCCGGATGATGAAACTCGTTTTATTAAGGATGTTTTTGAGTTGGGCGCAGGTCAATATTTTGATGTTTTTAGCATAGGCGGACCTTATGCATGTGACTGGAAAGAAGGCACTCATAGTTCCCTTCAATCAAGATATGGTAATGCAAGAGCTCTTATGAATCACTATGGCTTGGGACAAAAACCGATCTGGATAACTGAAACAGGTTGTACTAGTGATCTTAATGATGATGGCATATCTGACAGCTCAGAAGTTGAATTAAAACAAGCTGAAGATATAAAAAATCTTTATGAAAGGGCAATAAACATTGGCTTCTCTAAAGTGTTCTGGCGATATCTAGAGGAAACTCCTGGTGCAGGTATTCAAGGGTTTTATGGTATTCTACGTAGAGATACCCTTGAACCAAAACCAGCTTATTATGCTTATTGCGAAGTTGCTGGCCAATTTGTTTCGAGTTGTAGTGCATCTGATAATATTAAGTGGCTGAGTTATTGTAGTTCAGATGATAAAGCCTGTTGTTCTGAGGAAAGTTGTGTAGATCGCACGGGTGGAAAGTGTTACCCACCTAATGGTGCTTATCTTCAAAATGATACTTCTACAGACAAGATTGCCTATTGTCTTCCTACCCTTAAATGGACAGATTGCGATGTTGGTGCATGGAAGTGTGATGGTGCTGACGATTGCGGTGGTGCTATTGGCAATTGTCCTAATAATAAATGTTGGATCAAGGCTGGTGAGTCAGATGTTGGGGAATATCTTGATCAAAACACTGCACAATGCTGTGGTGATGATGCTTATGAAAAGCATAGCGGCGGCACAGACGGAACCTATGCCTGCTGTGACAGCAGGGATACAACCGGCAATAATCTCAACAGCCCGGAATGCGTTCTGGGGGGCAAGTGCATGGACAGAAAGGTTATTGCTGAAATATGCAACAATGAAATTGATGATAACTGCGACGGCACCATAAATGAAGGTTGTGGCTTGTATACTGAGTGCACTGAGACTGACTGGAGTCACTCTGATGGCGAGTGCCAGCCAAATAGCACCGCAGTCAGAACATGGACAAAACTCACAGACTGCCAGGGAGGTATCACCCATCCAAGCACTGAAGCAATCACCTGCACATTCAATCCGCCGATCCCAGGAGATGTCGACCGCAACGGAAAAGTAGATGTAGAAGACCTAGCACTCACAGGAACCAACTTCGGAAAAACAAGCAATTTCGACCAAAGGACAGACGTAAACAATGACGGCAAAGTAGACTTATTAGACCTAATCATAGTCGCTATACATCTCGGAACATGAAAACAGAACATAAAAAAGAAAAATTTATAAATTAAAAAAGGTAAGATAAGATAGATATGAAAAAGAGGTTAGAAAAGAGAGAGAGCATTGACACTCTCAAATCCTACGCTGTAGTTTTCTTAGTTTTGATTGTCATAATCTTTATAGCTTCTCAAGTAAGAGAAAATGTCAGCATATCAGGTAGAGTATACGATTTCTTAGGCTCTAATAACATTGGAATAAACCCGCAAACACAAAGTGTAAGCGTTGGCAACTCATTCAATGTTGAGGTTGTAGTTAAGCAGGTTACCAATGTTTATGGTGTGCAGTTTGATTTATCTTATGATTCTGCTATTCTTGAGTTTTCTTCAATACAGCGAGGAAGCTTTCTCGGAAGCACTTTAGACACATTTTGGGTTGCACCAAACACAGCCACACCAGGAAAAATAGATAACGCTGCCCTAACAAGAGTTGGAAAAGTAAGTGGAGTAAGTGGTGATGGCGTAATCGCAACAATAACCTTTAGAGCAAAATCAGCTGGAACCTCAGCAATAAGCCTCTCAGACATCATGGTTCTTAATCCTGATGGAAACAAGATAAGCATTAACAACGCAGATGGAAGCGTTACGGTTTCAGTTTCATATACCTGCACAGATTCTGACGGAGGAAAGAATTACGGTCAAAAAGGAACAACCACGCTTGGCTCACAAAGTGAAACAGACCGCTGCCAGTCCAGCAGAAAATTATTATCAGAATTTTATTGTGAAAATAATCAACTCAAATCAGAATCCTATACTTGTTCAGGATTATGCGAAGACGGTGCATGCATTGGCGGAACCTGCACAGATAGCGATAGTGATACTTATTATAAAGAAGGAGGTATTTGCGGAGCAGTTGACTGCAATGACAATGATGTTAGCATCTATCCTAGCGCTACTGAGGTTTGTAATAATAAAGATGATGACTGTGATAACAGCATTGACGAAGGTGTATCAAGGAGTTGTTATACAGGACCTTCAGGAACCAAAGGCATAGGCATCTGCATAGCAGGAACAGAAACATGTAATGCAGGCACTTGGAGCGCCTGTGTAGGACAAGTCATTCCTACAACAGAGACCTGCAACAATCAAGATGATGACTGTGATAACAGCAAAGATGAAAGTTTAACAAGACAGTGTGGAACAACAGATACTGGACCATGCACTTATGGAACAGAAACATGCCAAACAGGCAATTGGGTTGGTTGTAATGCTGTGACGCCGACAAACGAAATTTGCGGTAATG
>CAYGWL010000080.1:0-4388 GCA_964353575.1 uncultured Methanosarcinales archaeon
TATGTTATGGTGTGAGATACCAGACAGATGGAAAGGAAGTAATATTGGCTGTAGCAGCTCAACCTTTTAATCCTTCAGATCTAAATTCTGTTCCTTCATTAGACGAATTAAATATTACCCTTTGGGAAATACCTGGTCTAAGAGAGAAGACAAGACTTAGAGTTGTTAATAAAACCTCAGATGGTTCTCTTTCGGAAACTTCTCAAACAGTTCAGAGAATTCCAAAACCTTATTTTTCAAAAATAGCAGCAGAAGCACTTGTGGAAATACTGGAAACTTGCCTTCCTGAAGGTGTGCCAAAGCCTTATGATAAAGTAAGGTATGTGTTACTTCAATAAACCGGATTCTTTTCATTTATCGAACTTCATTCTTAATATATGGCCTACTCAAAAACTTCTTCGGCAACTTAGTTGCCTCGACCACGCTGCGCTCTCGCCTTCGGCTCGGGGTATTTAACAGCAATTCTATTCATCAATGCGCCTTACTGCAAGCGCGTCAACACAGGAAAATTAATAAAACGCAATACATTCTCTTATTTTATGAGAGCAATCATACTGGCAGACACGCACTTTGATTACAAAAGAGATCCAAGTTTGACTGCTAGAAAGGAAAGGGCAATACGTTCTCTGGACTCTGATGTAGACTGCGTGCTCCTTTGTGGAGACAATGCAGAATTAAGACCTGATTTGTCTGATCACAAAAAACTTTTTGCGATTTTAAAAAACAGGTTTTGCTGTCCAATTGGGTTTGTTGCTGGGAATCATGAGCTTTGGGGAGGCATGCGAGTCTCAAGCGAGAAACTTTTGTGGGAAGTGCTTCCTTCACTGGCTGAGGATTTTGAGATGACTTATCTGGAAAAGGAAAACTTACGCATAGAAGGCATAACCATTGCAGGAACATACGGACATTTTGATTATTCTCTGAGTGGCGTAAGAGGAGGCAGCCCAACGCAGGAGTTTATTACTGGCTACGCAATAATAAATGGGATACATCACCAATTGAGGGATAGAATATTTATGGATTGGCAAGGAAAAAGTGATGAGGAAGTCACTAGCATCCTGATTAACGCTCTTGAAGAGCGAATACGTGGCAAAACTGAGCTTATTACTATCTCCCATACTGTTCCAAACAAGCAAGCCACAGGTCATCCTGAAACAAAGGAGCAGGACTTTTCTGGACTGTTCTCCGGAACAGAAAAGTTAGAGAGAATCATACAGGACTACCGTCCTGTCTACCATTTCTGCGGACATACACACGCGCCAGCACAGCTACGGATTGGAGAAAGCATTGTTTTTAATATAGGCACAGACTATGATGATTTCAGGTATGCTTTGCTGGATACTGCTGAAAAAAGTGTGCAGACATGCTATGTTAAACTGTAGATTTCTGACTTTAAAATTTATAAAGGAAACGCAGAGAACATGCTTATTGCTTTTGCCTGATTCCATTTGCTGCAAAAGCAACAATACCCCCAGAAAGGGCTGTTACCAGCTGCATTATTCCCATTGCTGTCAGGAATATTACCGGCACAATGCTTAATTTATAGAATATGAATGCCGCTACAAATAAGAATAATGCCTTTAACGAAGACGATATGACCAATGTTAATAAATAATTCACTTTCTTGTGCAGGTGCAGATACTTAAAGCCAAGCACAAGCACTGCGTTTCCAATCCAGATAAAAGGGATGAAGTAAATCAGGAAAACAGTGGATGGGCCAAAAATCATTCCCTGAGCCAGAACACCCAAGCTTGGGAGTAGGATTACAGGCAGCAATCTATATTTTTGCAGGTTTAACGAAGATAAAATCAAGATTGAATTAACAACTGTGCCAACCAGCAGCTGGGGCTGGGCAATGAAGAAAGGAATTAAAAAGCAGGACACAGCATAGATAAACATCTCTATGTTCTGGAGTTTGCTGCTTAACTCAAACTTCTGCAGATTTGCTATTTTGTCAATGTACTCGTACATCACTTTTGACACTGGATTCACTAATATAAATAATTTTTGTTACTCTTCTGATTAAAGAAAACTTTTTAAACTAACACAGTAAATGCCTCTTTGATGAATTCCCAAAAAAGAGCTGAGTTATTGCCTTTGCTTGAGAATATCCAGAGAAAACAAGGGTATTTGTGTGAAGAAGAACTAAAGAAACTGAGCAAGAGAACAGGGATACCTCTTTCTGAGATATTTGGCGTTGCAAGCTTTTACGCGCACTTTGAGCTGACAGCCAAAGGAAAGAACATAATACGTGTTTGCAACAGCCCGTCCTGCTACTTAAACGGCTCTTTGGACATCATAGAGTTCATGGAAAAAGAGCTGAAGATAAAGTCAGGGCAAACAACAAAGGACAAAAGATTCTATCTTGAGATTGGCTCATGCATAGGGTGCTGCGACAAAGCACCTGCCATGATGATTAATGAGAAAATATATACTGACTTGACTGAAGAGAAGATTAAAAAGATTTTGAAAGAGTATAAAAAATAAAAAAGGAAAATGAAGATATTAACAAAAACATGGTTTGCAGGCTTGAAGAGGGCAAGAGAACTTGGCAGCCAGGAAACCCTCCACATAGTAAAGGATTCTGGTCTGAGCGGAAGAGGAGGTGCAAACTTTTCCACTGGCTCGAAATGGGAGTTTGCAATGGCAAACCCCAAGCCAAGATGCCTCATTTGCAATGCTGATGAAGGAGAGCCAGGAACCTTCAAAGACAAGTTCATCCTTGAGAATAATCCAGAGCTTTTGATAGAAGGCGTGCTCATTGCCAGCTTTGTTCTTGAAACGGACAACAATAATTACATATACCTCCGAGGAGAGTATGCTTACCTTAAGAATAAACTATTAAAAACAATTAAAAAATTAAAAGCAGATAAAAAAATAAAAATAATTCTTGGAGCAGGCGCTTATGTGTGCGGAGAAGAAACAGCAATAATCCGCTCAATAGCAGGCTTCAGAGGAGAGCCATACACAAGGCCGCCATATCCGGCATCCAAAGGGCTCTTTGACATGCCAACTGTCATCAACAATGTTGAAACCCTGGCAAACATACCTTTGGTTTTGACTGACAAGAACTGGAACAAGGATTTAAGGCTGTTTTGCCTTAGCGGGAATGTTTCAAAGCCAGGTGTTTATGAAATGCCTCTTGGAACAAGGCTCAGCGACTTGGTTGAATTAGGAAAACCAAACAAAAAACCAAAGGCAGTTTACTTCGGCGCATTCGGAGGCATGATTCCTTACTCAGACACAAGCATGGATTACAAAAGCATCTCAGAAAAAGGAGCTATGCTTGGAAGCTGCACAATCATAGTTGTTGATGAAACAAAAAGCATTGTTGACACCGCCACAATAATAGCCAAATTCTTTGAATACGAGAGCTGCGGAAAGTGCACTCCATGCAGGGAAGGCAATATGCGCGTTCTTGAGCTCCTGGAAAAGATATCAGAGAAAAAGGCATTAAAAAAAGACCTGGAACTGCTTAAAGAACTGGCAGAGATGATAAAAGAGGTTTCCTTGTGCGGGCTTGGACAGAGCTCAACAAACCATGTCCTTACAGCACTGAAATATTTTGGAAATGAGTTTGAGGAAAGATGCAAGTAACGCTTAACAACCAAAAGATTGATGCACAGAACGGAGAAACCATATTCGAGCTATGCAAGAGAAACAACATAAAAATTCCAACACTATGCCATGAAAAAGGATTTGAGAATGAAACAAGATGCAGGCTGTGCATAGTTGAGGCAGATGGCAAGATAGTTCCTTCCTGCAATACCCCTGTCAGGGAGAACATGATCATAAATACCTTTACTGAAAAGATTGACAGATACAGGAAGCTCATAACAGAGCTCACAGCAGCAGAGCACAGCGAATGCTTTATTGAAGTAAAGAATCATGAACTCTGCAAGATAATAAGCCATGTTGGCTTAAGGGAGATACGCTTTGAGCCAAGAAGAAAAGAGAGAACAGACCTCAGCAAGACCATTGTCAGAAATAACAAAAAATGCGTGCTTTGCGGAAGATGCGTCCAGGCATGCAGAAAACAGGATGTTGAAGCAATAGACTTCATACTCAGGAGCTACCACACAAAGATTGCGCCATACTTTGACCATGACCTTAGCGAAATTTACTGCGTTAACTGCGGACAGTGTGTTCTGAGCTGCCCTGTTGATGCAATAAAAGAAAAGGATTCAATCAAGGATGTTGAGAAAGCGCTTAAATCAAAAAACAAGAAAGTCATTGTGCAGACAGCTCCATCAGTAAGGGCTTCGCTTGGAGAAGAATTTGGAATGAAGCCCGGAACCATTGTCACAGGAAAAATGGTTGCCGCGCTAAGGAAAATGGGTTTCTACAAGGTATTTGACACCAACACAGGAGCAGACTTCACAACAATA
>CAYGWL010000081.1:0-4092 GCA_964353575.1 uncultured Methanosarcinales archaeon
TGAACTTGTAATAATCCTCCTTTGTCTCTCCCTTGTATGCAAAGACCTTAAAGCCCGCCTTTGCAAGGGCAGCAGCAACATCATCCTGGGTGCTCAATGGATTGCATGAGCAGATGGCAACATCTGCGCCTCCAGCAATAAGGGTTCTGACAAGAGCAGCTGCCTCCTTTGTAACATGCAAAGCCATTCCAACACGCACACCTTTCAAAGGCTTTTCTTTCTTAAAACGCTCCCTGACCTTGAGCAAGGCAGCCATGTGCATCTCTGCCCACTCAATGCTCCTTTCACCCTGTTCAGCAAGCTTGATATCCTTTACAATATACTCCTTTGTTTCGTCCATAAAATCACCCCAAAGCATGGTTAAAGTGGTTTTATTTAAATATTGTTATTAAAAATCAGAAAAATAGGTATTCTTCACATTCAATCCATCATATCTCCTTCCTCGCGCTCTATGAGTATGTTGGCGCTTCTGCACTTCACGCAATTACTTGCCATCTCCTGATACCAGGAATAACCGCAGTTATTGCACACATACTTATTCATAGAACTGAATAATAAAAACAAGTATTTAAGTCTTGCTCTGTTTGATGGTTATCTCAAACCAAAGAATCGATTCCTGGTGTTGAATCAGCAATAAGGCTTGTAGCAAAATCCGGTAAAAATTCTCCTGCTTGAAACATTATTGCGTCAGGAACATCTAGCCCTGCTTGTTTAATGTTTTGTTCAGCGAAAAACTTAGCATAGTTAGTGCAACATGCCGGATCTTCGGAGCACAAACTCCCGTAGTTGGACTCTGCACAACAAGCAGTAAAGGCACAAAGGTATTCATCAACAGGCCATTCATCAATTCCTTTGGAATAACGTTGATAATTCTGTGTCATGAGATACAGGAACTCACACCCCCTATTTAAATCTTTCTATTTTGTTACTACTGACTAAAGGTTTAATTTACTAATCGTTAGATTTAAAAGAAATCGTTTTTTACCTTATATTATGGAGAAAGATTTTATTAAGAGATTTGAAGAAGGGGTTGGAAAAACCATTAAGGAATACAGCTTAATCAATAAAAATGATAGAGTGATGGTTGCCTGCTCAGGCGGCAAGGACAGCACAACAACCCTATATCTTCTGAAGAAATTTGGATACAATGTTGAGGCCCTGTATATAGACCTTAACATGGGCAGTTACTCAAGAAAATGCCTTGAAAATGTCAGGAAGTTTTGTGAAAAGAAAAGCATTAAACTGCAGGTAGTTGATTTTAAGCATGAATTCGGTTATTCCATGTGCTACATACGTTCCTTGATACAATCAAAAACAAGACTGCATAACTGCGCCATATGCGGAGTTTTAAAAAAATGGTTGATAAACAAAAAAGCAAGGGAGTTCAAGGCAAGAAAGCTCGCAACAGGACATAATCTTGATGATGAGGCATCTTCAGTAGTCATGAACCTCTTCAAAGCTAATAAAAAATTAATTCTGAATATAGGCCCTAAAACCGGAGTAATTGAGGATAAGAAATTCATAACAAGAATAAAGCCCTTATTCTTCTGCCTTGAAAGGGATGTGAGAAAATACTCCCGGCTCATGAACTTCCCTGTAAATTATGAAAAATGCCCGTGCTCAAGAGACGCCTTCCGCAGAAACATAAAAAAAGAGCTTGACAAACTTGAAAAATTATACCCTAAAATCAAAGAAAACCTTGTAAATGCATTTTTAGAACTAAAAATGCAGACAGCAATGGATGTTAAAGGGGCAATTAGTTACTGCAAGTTTTGCGGAGAGCCAAGCAGGAATGATATCTGCAAAACATGCAAACTTTTTGAAGTGATTAAAACATATAATGAAAGACCAAAGTAATTAATAATCATAGTTTGGTCTTTCAGTATATACTAGAAGTCAAAAAACCATCAAAAATAATTAATTATTTTTGACTTCTATTATAGTTCTAAAGATGATTAATCACCCATGAAACCTTGTGCCTAAGGTCATACCTGAATCTTGCTCCCATCTGCTCAACTATCTTTGCAGCAGCATAACTCCCAAGTTTTCCGGATGTCTCAGGAGTATATCCTTTGCTCAATCCATACAGAAATCCTGCAGCATACACATCACCAGCGCCTGTTGTGTCTATGGCATTTGCTTTGTAGGATTTTATTTTTGTGATTTTGTCCTTGTTTTTGATAATAGAGCCCTTTACACCCCTCTTTATAACAACTGTTTCTGAATCAATCATGGCTATTGCCTTGTCTGGCTTTGAACCAGTCAATGCCCTTGCTTCTTCTTCATTGGCAAAGATTATGTCAGACATCTCAATTATCTTAGGCAAAACAGATATGTGGCGCTTAACGAATAAAGAGTCAGCAAGGTCAAAACTAACCCTTACATTATTGTCTTTGGCAATCTTCATTGCGTGCAAAACTGCCTTTTTCTGGCAGGGAGTATCAAGCTGGTATCCCTCTATGTGCAGGAATGTGCTGTTGATAATATTATTCTTATTGATGTCATTAACACAGAATCTGCTGCTTATGCCCAGGCAGGTTGTCATGGTCCTCTCAAGGTCAGAGGTTACAAGGCTTATGCACGAGCCTGTTACGCCCCTCTCCTTGACAAGGTCAGGAATAACGCCGTGTTTGGCAAGCTCTTTTTCATAGTCAAAGCCGTTGCTGTCATTGCCTATCTTTCCGGCAAAAGCTGTTTTGCAGCCAAGATTGGCAAGAGCCATTGCAGTGTTTGCGCAGCTTCCTGCCGGACCAATGTTCCTGTCCTTATCTTTAATTATATTATAGATTTTATTAAAATCCTTAACACTAATAAGATGCATTGCTCCCTTCTTGAGCTTCAAATCTCTGATGTCCTTATCAGTAACCCTCACAACAACATCAACCAAGGGATTTCCTATGCCATAGACGTCAAATCTCATGAGAAAGAGTAAGGGATATTAGTTTAAATAAATTTGTTTTATTATGTCCAGCCGAGGTTCAGCTCCGCTGAACTAATTTTCTCCTCCCTTTAAAGAATTAAGGGAGGAGAAAATTACCCTTGCAGAGCAAGGGCTCGGCTGGATATTAACAAGTTTACTTAACCTTAGTTGACTAATTAACCAGAAAACAAGCGATTAAATTCTTTCAAATACTCCTTGGCAATGCCTTCATCCCTGATAATAACCATATTATCATCATTTCTCTCGTCAGCCGCCTCTGTTGGATTAAAAGAACCGGTAACAACAATCTTTTTGTCGATTATGAAGACCTTATGATGCATTAATCCTGAGCTGTTGTCTTTTTTTACGTCAATCCCCTGGAATCTTAACAATTCATACTTAGAGCCCTTTCCATTTATGTTCATGCTCTCAATAATACCTTTTACCTCAACACCCTCCTTGCTTTTGATTATTAATTCACTGGCAATCCTTCCATTGGTCAAGGTGTAGCTCATAAAGTAAATGTTTTCACCAGCATTCCTTATCTCATCCCCAAGCTTTCCGGCGCAATCATCATAATGGCAGAAATATGACTCAATTCTTTTTTCGTTTTTGCAGCCTGCTGTTAATATTAATAATACCATTAGTGTTGTACATAAAAGCAAACTCAATTTTTTCATGCTTACTCATGATATAAGAAGATTAAAATAACTTCACAAGAAAATTCCGCAAATATTCCGGGGAAAGATTTGAAAACGCGGTTACAAGATTCAAGATTCTGCCTCTTCACTGATTCTGAACCCGGAAAACAGGAGAATGTGTTTATAAACTGTTGTACAAAATATTACTCGGGACGCCGCTTAAGATTTCAACTCAGATAATCTTTGATTAATGTATTTTTCTCCACTATCCATTAATTTATATAAATAAACCGTTTTTCCTTCAAAACTTTCTTTATACCGATGAACTTCTTTACTAGTCATTAATGCCATACTGAGCGCTTCAGCTGACGTCGGAAGTCTGAAAATATCAGTTAACAGATACGACATTTCTGTAATAGAAGCCCCGTCTATGCTGAATGCCTCTTTCAAAATCTTTAACAAATAAATAGCTCTATCCTTAGCTTTTGACAACGAATACAATTTAGGATACTTTGTTCTGTCAAGTTCTTT
>CAYGWL010000082.1:0-3723 GCA_964353575.1 uncultured Methanosarcinales archaeon
TTGAAATAGTTGTTTCAGGAAAGGTTCCGAGCAGCAGGGCAAAATGCTGGAGGGTCTCTGGGGGCTATATAAAGAAATGCGGGGACATTGCTGTAACCCATGTGAGGAGGGCAAGTGTGACTTCCAAGTTGAAGACAGGAATCGTTGGCGTCAAGGTCAGTATAATGCCTCCAGGCATCAAGCTTCCTGATGACATAAAGCTCCTCAAGGACAAGATTGTTGTTGAGGAAACAAAGATTGATGAGAAAAAGACCGCAGAAGAGAGAAATGCAAAGGAGAAACCTAAGGCATCAAAACAAAAGGCTTTGGAAAATGAAGAAAAAGACAAGGGAACTGCAAAGGCTGAGTGAAGCTGAGCTCGAGTCAAAGCTTGCTGAGCTGAGAAAAGAGCTCATGAGGCAGAATGCTCAGCTAGCCACAGGAACCATACCAAAAAATCCTGGCATGATAAAGCAGACCAAGAAAGAGATTGCAAGGATACTCATGTTTATTGACGCGCTTGGAAACTCAGGAGTTTCTGGCGCGACCAGAAGCCATATGGCTTCACACAAAACAAAGGAGGAAAGAAAACAAGAATGAGCGAAACTTGCCCAAAATGCGGGCTAGTTAAAGATCTCTGCATATGCGAAACCATAGCAAAGGAAAGCCAGAGAATAAAGGTTCGCCTGGAAAAAAGAAAATTCGGAAAGCTGTACACAGCAATTTACGGCATTGACCAGAAGGACATTGACCTCAAGCAGCTGGCAAAAAAGCTTAAATCAGAATTCGCCTGCGGCGGAACAGTGAAAGAAGGAAGAATTGATTTGCAGGGGAATCATGTGCAAAAGGTCAAGCAGACATTGATAAGGCTTGGTTTTGCAGCAGACACCATAGACATAAAATAAAACCGTATGAATGCGGAAAAGCTCGTCAAAGGTGAGCTAATAGGCCTAAGTGCGAAGGTCATTAGCTCAAAGAACGCTGCAAACACTGGTTTGCAGGGCACAGTAGTTGATGAAACAAAAAATATGCTGGTAATACAAACCAGCGACGGAAAAAAAAAGCTCATAAAGCAAAATTGCGTTTTTGAGCTGGACGCTGGAAATGAAAAGATAAGGGTTGAAGGAAGGATTTTGGCAAAAAGACCGGAAGAAAGAATCAAACTAAGGCTAAAATGAAAGAAGAAAAAGCAGAAAAAAAGGCAAGAAGCATTGGAATAGAGACATCTCTTCCAAGCAAGAGCTGTGACGACAAGAACTGCCCTTTCCACGGAAAGGTTGGCGTAAGGGGCAGGATACTGACAGGAGAGATAGTCTCGGCAAAGATGAGACGAACCGCTGTTTTTAATCTTGAGCGAAGGCACTATTTGCCAAAGTATGAGCGTTATGAAAAGAGGAGAACAAAGATAAAGGTTCATAACCCGGACTGCATATCAGCAAAAATAGGAGACAAGGTAAGGATAGCTGAATGCAGGCCATTAAGCAAAACCAAGAAGTTTGTGATAATAGAAAAATTAGGAAACTAAAATGATGGCTATCAAGGCTCACATAACTCGTGGACTTAATCATGGTAGCAATGTTGCTACATGCGATAACTCAGGAGCAAAGCTCATAAGAATAGTTTCAATCATGGGCTCTAAAACCGTGAGGGGAAGAAAGCCTAGCTGCGGTGTAGGCGACATTGTATTGGCATCAGTAAGAAAGGGCTCGCCTGAAATGAGAAAGCAGGTTGTTTACGCAGTCATAGTAAGGCAGAGGCAGACATACAGGAGGCCCAATGGCGAAAGGATAAAGTTCGAGGACAACGCAGCAGTTGTTCTCAAGGACATAAAAGGAAACCCAAAGGGAACCATATTCAAGGGACCATTAGCAAAGGAGGCATGCGAACGCTGGCCCGCAATAGCAAAGGTAGCCAGCATAATCATCTGAAAAAATGGTACACTTTTCAAAATCATGGAAAAAGAGCATACAGCCCAGGAAGCAGCGCAAATATACATACAATGCCCCGCTACATGTAATGCACAAGTTCATGGGCTCACATCTATCTGCTGAGCTGAGAAAAAAGTATGGAAAGCGTTCAATCCCTCTGAGAAAAGGGGACACCGTCAAGGTTATGCGCGGGAAGTTCAGTGGGAAAACAGGAAAGGTTGAAAGGATTAACCTTAAAGAAAGCAAGGTGTATGTCCAGGGCATTGACAGGGAGAAGAAGGACGGAAGCAAGGTATTCTATCCACTGCACCCATCAAAGCTCATGATAACCCTTCTGGAGCTTGACGATAAAAAGAGAAAAACAAAAATGGTGCCAAAATGAAAAAGCACTTGAAAAGATTAGCAACACCGAAGTCATGGCCTTTGGAAAGGAAAATAACAAAGTTTGTCACAAGGCCGAGGAGCAGCCACAAGACTGAACTCTGCCTGCCCTTAAGCGTGATACTCAGGGATATCCTGGGCTATGCAAAAACCGCAAGCGAGGCAAAAAAGATACTCAACAATGAACATGTTCTGGTTGATGGCAGGCGGAGAAAAGACACCCGCTTGGGAATTGGGCTTATGGACGTGCTCCAAATCCAGAAGACAAAAGAGAATTACAGAGTCATTCTGGACAACAAGGGCAAACTTGTAATGATAAAGGAAAATAATCCTACCATGAAGCCCTGCAAAATTACTGGAAAAAGAGTTTTGAAGAATGGTGTTTTGCAGGTCAATCTCCACGACGGAAAAAATCTCCTGACTGACAAGAAGGTAAAGCTGGGCGATACCTTGGTCATAGAACTCCCAGGCCAAAAAATCCTTGAACACCTTAGCCTTGAAAAGTCCTGCCTGGTCTACCTTACAGGAGGAAAGCACATAGGTGAAACCGGACAGGTTGAGGACATAAAATCAGATACAATAAGGGTGAAGATTGGCAGCGAGGTTTTTGAAACCGCGAAAAAGCTTGCATTTGTAATAGGAAAACAAAAGCCAATAATCAGCCTGGAAAAATCCTAGAAAAATGAATCCAATGAGACAGATAAGAATAGAAAAGGTAACCCTGAACATCGGTGCTGGCAGGTTGCCTGAACGCCTTGATAAAGGCGTTAAGCTAATTAGCAATATAACTGGAATGAAGCCTGTTAAGACAATAACCAACAAAAGGATTCCCACCTGGAATTTAAGGCCTGGCCTTGCAATAGGATGCAAGCTGACTTTAAGAGGGGAAAAGGCGAGGCATCTGCTGGCAAAGCTGCTCAAGGCAAAGGACAACAAGCTCAATGAAAAGCAGTTTGACAACCAGGGAAACCTTGCTTTCGGCATACACGAGTACATTGACATTCCAGGAGTGAGTTACGATCCAGAAATTGGCATAATGGGCTTGGAAGTGTGCGTAACACTTGAGAGGCCTGGCTTCAGGGTAAAGCGCAGGCGAATCAAGAAGAAAAAGATTGGCTCAAGGCATAGGATACCCAAGCAGGAAGCCATTGAATTCATGGAAAAAGACTTTAAGGTCGGAGTGAGTGGTGGTAAAGAATGACTGTAAGCTCTTACAAGAAGATGTTCAAGCAGCTTAGGGCAAAGCCTGTTAAGCTTGCCAGATACCTTAAGAGTAACAAGACAAAAGACAGGGCCTATGGCGCGCAGAAAAAGATGTGCAGGCGCTGCCACAATACACGAGGATTAATATCAAAATACGGGATAGGCCTTTGCAGGAAATGCTTCAGGGATATTGCAACAAAAATCGGTTTCAAAAAATACAGCTGATAAAAAT
>CAYGWL010000083.1:0-20986 GCA_964353575.1 uncultured Methanosarcinales archaeon
TTGTAAAGATTAATGTACCTTTTTTCATCAGGAAAGTACATTTCAAGCGAATCTATGCTGCGAGGAGAATGGGTAATGGTAAACCAGACATATCCCAGCGCAGTTAATTCGTCAGGATTTTCCACTAGGGTGTCTATTCCTTTAGGCGATATTCTTTTGTATTCTGCCATATTGGCTCTCCTTTAAAGGAAGTTATACTCTCTTATTTATAAATTTTTTTATATTATAACAAACACAGAAAAAACAAATACAGAACAAAAAAAAGAAGTAGTAAAAAAAATAAAAGGTTTTTAGTAGTATGTCTCAGCTTCCTCTGATTCCTCTTCCTTGCCCCTTAGCTTGTTAAAGGCAATTATCAAGCCCAGGATTACAAGCAAGACAACAAGCACGATTAATGCTGTCTCAAGTGCTCTCTTAACGCTTGGCCACATGGATGAAGTTGATCCAACCACGTTTGCCTTTAGCGGTATGTCCTTAACACTTGCACCTGTTGCATCCATTACTGAAACAGCAAATAGATGCTCTCCAGGGCTTGCCTGTGACAAGGCGTACACATAGACATAGGCGGTCTGTGTCTGTCCAGCGCCAACAACAAGCATGTTGCTTGGGCTGACCTTTGATGTTGCCCAGTCTCCTGTGTTAACCATTATTGTGAAGCTCTTTGAAGCCTGTGCGTTGTTTGTGATGGTTATTGGGTAAACAACTCCTTGGCCCTGCACAACGTCCTGTGTTTGGGAGCTAAAAGAGACAGTTGGCATAACAGGCATTAAAGGAGCTGCTTCGCAAGCATCACTCTCAAGCACTTCTATGAACTCGGTTGCTGAAATCTCTTCATAATCTTCGTCATACTCAACCAAGACCTGGACCTCGTAAAGTCCTGCATCAACACATGCTGGAATTCTTATCCAGAGTTCTTCTGATGTGGTTGATTCATCTGCTTCGAGCTCATCTATGTAGTCTGAGTCCTCTGCAGAAGCACCAAGCTCAGGTATGCTAACAGTTACCTTTATTCCTTCCTCAGTCTTCTCGCCAATGTTCTTTATGCGAACAAGGCTGAAGAGGTTGCTTCCTGCCTTAACTCGGTCAGGCCTGAAGATGACGTCCTTTATTACAAGGTTGTGCCTTACTCCCTTTAGGTTAAGTAAGTAAAGGCCCTCAAAGGCTTGACCGGTTCTTGTAGCGACCCTTATCCTAAGGTCGTATAAGTCCTTATCAGCCTTATCTGGTATCTTAAGGCTTAAGCTTACGTACTGAGTATCATTAGCACTCATATCAAAGGTATGGCTTGACTCAGAAATGTCCTCTTTGTCGCTATACTCGTAACCGAGTATATCAGCCTCGACCTCGATATTATTTTCAACCTGGTCTCCGGCTTGAAGCTTGACCTTGATATCAAGTGTTTCACCGCGTTCAACAACAAGCTTGTCTCCTGTCTCATACACGTCGCCGTTTATTTTGACATATTCAACGCTTGGTAGAGCGCTGACAGCTGTTGCTATTAATAGAACGCTGACCAAAAACAAAATCAACATTCTTGCATTTTTCATTTTTTTTTACCCCCAAACATTTTTTTTGATTGTAATCGAGATGTTTTTTAACATCTTCCTTGAGTAATAGCCACTTATATATAAACTTTTCGGTATTTGAGTATTTTCAAGTGGTTACTATAAGTTGTTATGTTATAATAACAACTATTTTATGTTTTTATGGTATCTCTATCAAGCGGTGCTTTACCCGTCGGAAACGGTCATTGCTCTCTGTAATCCTTACAACATAAGTCCCTGGTTGTATGTCGTCCGGAAGCTCCATGTAAAGCTTCTGCGATTGCTGCTTGTTGACTGTGAAGTGCACTGCTTCTCTCAGGTCGA
Source organism: uncultured Methanosarcinales archaeon (assembly GCA_964353575.1). Taxonomy (GTDB): domain Archaea; phylum Nanobdellota; class Nanobdellia; order Woesearchaeales; family CAYGWL01; genus CAYGWL01. The sequence continues at coordinate 1,869 of CAYGWL010000083.1, forward strand.
GCTCTGGGATGAACATGGCCAGTCTTGTGTATTTCAGCTTGCCGCTCATTCCATTGTCAATGTTGGCGTTAAGTATGAGGAGCGAGTTCTTTACGAGCTCATTCCTGCTAATCTGGACATCCCTGTAATAGTCGCCGTAAGCGCTTGCACTGCTGGCAAGCATCAACAAAAGCAATGCCAAAACCAATATTTTCTTCATGTAAAATCCCCCTCTCAGGGCTTCTATGACATAAGTGATATATAAATCTTTTGATTTTGTATCTATACAAAAATGAAAACAAAAAGTTAGTATTGTATAATAGATAATTGTTTTGAGGGAGGTTTATGGTCTATTCAATGATAATTCAATGAGGATAATTATAATTCTCGTCAATAAAATAGGATAAACAACAATTATTTAAACAAAAGATTGCTTGTTTAGTTTTACATGGCAAAACCTGCATTCAGCACCGGTGTTTTCTTTGACCTGATATCCATTGAGAAATCCAAGTGGGAGCTTGAGCTCAGCTTCATAAAAAGCCTGGAAAAGGCAGGAAAACCAGGGCATATTGAAGTTTTGCTTGAGTATCCCTATTCAAACTCAAAACTCAATAAAAGGCATGTAAGGTGGCTTAGAAGCGCATTTGAAGGCTATGATGTGCTTGTGCATGCTCCCTTCAGCAACATGACACTAATGGCAACCAATGAACACATAAGGAATGCCTCAATCAAGGAGTATAAGGCATCAATTGACGCTGCCAGAGCAATAAGGGCAAAGCTTTTAACATTCCACCTGGGTCACGCTTCCTTCTTTGCTGATAGAAATGATGTTGACAATGAAAAAATACTAAAAAAGAGTGTTAGCCAACTAATAGGATATGCCAAGAAGAAAGGAATCCGGCTTGCAATAGAGAATCTTGTAAGCCCTCATTCTTTCCCAATAAGCATAGAGCAGACGAGAAAAGTGCTTAACATGTTCCCTGAACTCGGGCTAACGGTTGATGTGGGGCACTACTATGCCAACAGAGTTAATCCATTGAAGGCGATAATAAACTTTTTGCCTAGAATAGAAAATATACACCTGCACGACACTGTAAAGGATAAAAAGGAATTAAAGGACCATCAAGAATTAGGAACTGGTTTCATTAATACAAAATCAATAATCAGAACACTAATCAAGAACAGATACAAGAAATATCTGACAATAGAGACAATAGAAAAAGAGAAAATAAGACGCTCTTATTTGATGGTTAAGAATATTATAAAATATTGTTAAAGGCTGTAAATAAAAATAAATAGAATTTATTATCTTTAAATTCCGCAGCATTCATAAGTCATGTAAGGGCATTTATTGCTTACCTTGAAGGTTCTGTGCTTCATCCTCTCCATGTCATCGTTGCTAACAACAAGTGTCAGAGTGTAATCTCCCTCTTTGGCATTACTTGGTATGCTGAAGTGGAGGAATACTGTCTTCTCTTCGCCCTTCTTCAAGTCGAATGGACCTAATCTTACAATGTCATTAAGCTCGTCTATAACACCCATTACCCTCACATCCTCTAAGTCGTAGCTTGCTGTGTTTTCAAAGCTTACCATAACAGGGAAGTCCTTTCCCGGGAGAGCGCAATCGTTGAAAACCATTAGCTTGCTTATGCTCAATATTTCCTTTGGATAAATCTCTGGCTCATAACAGCCCTCGTCAACCAAGCCATTGCAGTTGTCATCCAGCTTGTTATCGCATATTTCCTGTGCTGCTGGATAAACAGCGCCTATGCAGCCTGACCAGAATCCTGACACGCACTCTTGGTAGCCCACTGCACATATTCCAACATCTGTCAAGCCACAGCTCCTCTTAGCTCCAGGGATGCATTCGTATACGTTGTATAAGCATTGTGAAAAGCAGCTTCCTGGCAGATAGCAGAAATAATTCATGTATTCGTTATTGAAATTGCCATCTTGCGGGCAGTCAGAATCACCTGAGCACGCAACTGGAAGGCCCTCGTCTGTCAAGCCATCACAGTCATTATCCTTATTATCACAAATCTCACTTGTTGGGTATACAGCACCTATACAAACACCCCAAGTTCCATCAATAAGACAAGTCTCAGTGCCATACTCACACTCACCAACATCACTGCCGCAATCCCTTGTTTCGCCAGGGGCGCATACCTCGCATCCTTCGTCTATTACGCCATCACAGTCATTGTCCTTGCCATCGCAAAGCTCTGGTGCTCCAGGATATGTATCAGCATTATTATCATCACAATCATCATCACATTCGATATCATAATTGTCATTATCATTGTCAGTTACAACATTTACATAAGTGCATTGTGAAAAGCAGCTTCCTGGATTAACACAGGAATAGTCGCGATAAGTGCCTTCATAACAGCCATCTGCATTGCAGTCATTGTCGCAATCGCAGGCTATTGGCAAATACTCATCAATTGCACCGTCACAATCATTGTCTTTGTTATCACAAATCTCTTGTGTTGGGTATACAGCGCCTATACAGCTTCCCCAAGAACCATCACTTCCACATGTCTGCGTTCCAAACTCGCACTCACCAATATCGCTAACACCGCACTGCTGTGTTTCTCCAGGAGTGCATTCTCCTATAACAGTTATGATTATTGTCTTTTGGCGGGAATCGCTGCTGGTGCACTTGCAGTCATCCTCAAGATTTGTGAAAACTGAGATTTCATATGTTCCAGGAGATGTAAAGGTATAATGGTATGTTACGCTGGTGTCCTGGCTGAAAGGGATGTTAACGGATTTAGCAGACACCTGATTATTGTTGATTTTGAGTACTGTATTGACATGTGCTGAATAATAATGGACTATGCTTTGAGGCGGAAGCGGCTTGCCGTCTTCAAGCTCAAATGCGCTGTGTATAATGGCTGTAATGCTTATTTCTTCTCCAACCAAAGCATCATAATCTGACGCTACTAAGGATTTCACAGATGCAAAGCAGTTATTCTTTTTAACAAAGGTGATGTCATAAGTATAAGGGCCAGGACAAGTTGAGCCATCAACCTCCATTGTCCATACCTGGCTAATATAGCATTCCTTGTAGTCAAACTCTGCAAAATACTGCTTGCCTTGCCCATTAAGAACATAAAGGTTTGTGTAACCGCCTGTGTGGGAAGATGAGTAGTAATTATATGAATTGCAGCTTGAGCTTGTGCACTTGTAAACATCAGTATAAAAGTTTGGAAGATTTGAGTGCACCTTAACAGTAACAGGATAGGCAATAACACTAATTGAAAATAGCAAGAACATCAATGAAATCATGAATATTGTAAGTATCTTTTTCATTTTTAACGCCTTATTGGATCTGTGCATTCTGGACATGATTCTTGTCCTCCAGCAGGCTCCCTGCAAATACCTACTTGGTATGGCAGGCATAACTCTTCAAGCCCTGCTCCATTGCTCTGAACTGGTCTAAAACATGCATTGATTGTAGTGCCAGCGTAATCTTTTGCGTTGCACACTATTCCTGCATAGCTAAGCTGTCCATTGCCTCCTGTAATGCTTCTTTCAGATTCGCAAATTGGTTGCCCGTTTGAATTTAGCAATTCTATATCCAGGCTCCCCTCGTTATTAAAAAAATCTCCAAGTTCTTGAAGATGGTTAAAACCTGAGTTCCAAGGATTGTACAAACCTATGTCATAATCCCTAAGATTTGGTTTATTGCAAACAGTAAATAAAAGACCCTGGGTGTTGTCTGTGCCCAATACTTCCAGTGTTGTGTATGCTGGCTGTATAACCTGAGGTATTGGAGTTGGTTGTTGCGTTGTTGGTGTTGGCGGTGCATAAGTAGGGCAAGCATTCTGTTCTAATGTTGCTGTTGGTGAATAAACTGCAGCAGTTGGTGAATGAACTGCAGGAGTAGTATACCAAACAGAGGGTATAACCTTACAAGCAGCAACAGTAGTTACCATTAGAAAAGCGGCACCCACACCAACAATTTTTTGCTTTAAGGATAAATCTTTCAAATTAATCAACCTCCCAGTTTGAATTAGTGAAAACGCTTAGGTTTATAAAGCTTTCGATTATGTTATCCCTTATCAGTTGTATCTTTACTTAGTTATTGATAAATGATAACACTATCTATATATATGTTGCCATGATGCTGAACTGCTATGATAAGCGTAATAGGAGCAGGACCTTGCGGAAACTACTCAGCGTATTTACTGGCAAGAGCCGGTTTTGAGGTGAGTGTTTTTGAGGAACACAAAAGCATAGGAGAGCCTGTGCAGTGCACTGGAATAGCAACAGGCATTCTTGAAAGGCTCATAGAAGTGAAGAAGGAATTTGTTGTTAACAGGATAAATACTGCCAGGATTTATGCTCCGAACAATGAGTTTGTTGAGATAAAACTCAAAGACAACATAATCATTGACAGAAAGAGGTTTGATGCTTACCTCGCTGAAAAAGCCGAAGACGCCGGAGCCAGTTTTTTAATGAATCACAGATTTGTTTCCTTCAAAAAAAGGGATGAGCATATTATTGTTAATATTAAGGATAACAAAAGCAACATGATAAAGGAGAATAAAACAACAATCCTTATAGGAGCAGACGGGCCCTTAAGCAGTGTTGCAAAATCAGCAGGAATGTTCGGAGAAAGAAGGTTCTTCATAGGGCTGCAGAATGTTATTGAGGAGAAAAACAACAATGTTGTGGAGTTCTATCCGCTCAAGAGGGGGATTGCGTGGGTTGTCCCTGAAAACCATGAAAGGGTGAGGGTAGGAGTTGCTGTGAGGGAAAACATCAGGAACAGCTATGCTTGTTTTGTAAAAAAAAGATTTGGCGAAGATTATAAAAAAAGGGTTGTGAGCCAGCAGTCAGGACTCATTCCCTTATACAATCCGCAGCTTGAAACGCAGAAACAGAACATATTCCTTGTTGGAGATGCTGCAACACAGGTAAAAGCAACAAGCCTTGGAGGAATCATTCCTGGAATGACCGCATCAAGGGCATTGGCAAAGAGCATAATAAATTATGAAAGCTATGAAATGAACTGGAAAAAGACAATTGGAAAAGAGCTCTGGCTGCACTTAAAGATAAGAAATATTCTTGACAGCTTCAGCAAAAATGATTACAACCAGCTCGTCAGGCTTTGCGATAACAAAAAGATAAAAAACATACTGGAAAAACACGACAGGGAATATCCGTCAAAAATATTAGTAAAAATGCTCCTGGCAGAACCAAGACTGATTTATTTTGCAAAATATTTTCACAGATTATTTTAAGAAAGAAGCTTCTTATAAAGTTTAATGTGCTCTTTGGCAACAGCCCCCCAGTTGGCAGCTTTCCTATATTTGCTTATTCCTTGCTTGTATTTGTTGTAGTTATTAAAAACAGTTCTTATAGCATTTACTAAAGCCCTGGGATTCTTTGGCTCGACAATCTCACCAAACCTGAAAATTTCAACAAGCTCCCATATCACTCCTGTCTTTGTAACAACAACAGGCAGGCTGTATGATACCGCGTCGCTGAGAACAGCTGACTGGTATGGTGACCAGACATAAGGAAACACAACAAGGTCAGCATTCCTGAAGTATTTTTCTTTTGATTCCTCGCTTACCCAGGCAAACTTAGAAGTGATGTTATTGTTTTTACTTTCTTTTATCAGTTTCAAAATATCTTTTCCATATTTTTTGTCTACTATTTCTCCAACAATCATGAGTTTACAATGCTTTAGAATTTCCATTGCTCTAATTATGTACTCAACCCCTTTTCCCTTGTTAATCATGCCGAAGAATAATATATTCTTATGGTTTCTTGTGTGCTCCTTTTTTAATTGAATGCCCATGTATATGCAGCTAACATTGTGCGCTTTGTACTCCTTTTCTAAGAATCTTTTCTGACCTGGTGTGTGAGCAATTACATAGCCAGCTCTTTTAAGAATGTGCTCTTGCAAAAGGCTTAATACAAGCTCCCTTAAACTGTTCTTGCTTTGCTGAACCTCGTGCAAGGTCACAACAACAGGAACATCCTGCTTCAATGCCCTTATAAAATTCAGATTCAAGTTCTTTTTACCTCCGTAGAATTGTGATGCGGCAATGTATTGAAAATGGATTAGGTCCAGTTTCTCTTTTTCAGCTATTTCCTTTAATTTTTCCTTCAAGGTAAAAGATTTTAGATCAATTTTATAATCTGCATCTGAGTTTTTTGTTCCTATCCTAATAACTTTGCATTTAAGATTATTAAGCTTACTCGCCAGGTTTTGCGAATAGATTGCTATGCCGCATTTTTCAGGAGGGAACCTGCTCACAAGTCCTATTTTCATGAGTGCTGTGAAACAATAATTATATAAATATCTTTGGTTTTCCTGGCTATAATGATAAAATATGCCATTGGAAATTTTGTTTTTGGAGAAGAAGAGAAAAAGGCGGTTGAGGATGTTGTTAAATCAAACAGAATCTCCGAAGGCCCAAAGGTAAAGGAGTTTGAAAAGAACTGGTCCAACTACATCAATACAAAGTATGCCATTGCAACAAATTCAGGGACATCCGCGCTCATGTGCGGTTTAAGCGCATTGAAATATTATAAAGATTTGAAAAAGAAGAGAAAGGTCATAACAACACCTCTGACGTATGCCTCCACAATAAATGCCCTGGTGACAACCAGCTTTGAACCTGTTTTTGTTGATGCCTCAAGGGACACGCTTAACATCAATCCTGAAAGCATAAAGGAGTATTTTGAAAACAATGATGACGGCGATTGCAGCATAGTTTTGCCAGTTCATCTCATGGGATATCCATGCGATATGGACGCTATTAACAAAGTATGCAGAGATCATGACCTTATTTGCTTTGAGGATTGCGCTGAAGCCCACGGCTCTGTTTACAAAGGGAAGCGCGTTGGCTCAATTGGCTTGCTGGCAATATTCTCTTTTTACGTTTCACACAACATATCAGCAGGAGAGATGGGAGCAATAACTACCTCAAACAGCCAATTGAATGACACCATACGGGAGATAAAGAATCATGGAATGAGAAAAGGCAGCCATGCTTTGCAGCCATTTTACCATTCTCTTATCGGGTTTAATTTCAAGACAACAGAGTTTTCAGCAGCAATTGCACTCACGCAATTGAAAAAAGCGGACTTCATCCTCAAAAAAAGGCAGGACAATGTCAAATACCTCAATGAGGGACTTGCAGAATTCTCAGACATTTTACAGCTGCCAAAGTTCTCGAGGGATGTCGGGTATTTGGCTTACCCATTAGTTGTTAAAAGAAGCATCAGCAGGGAAAAGATTAGAACAGAGCTAGAAAAAAAAGGAGTTGAGACAAGGCCTTTGTTTGGCTGCATTCCAACCCAGCAGCCAGCTTATGCTTACTTGAAGAAGCAGTATGAAGGGAAACTGCCCCATGCTGAGTTTCTCGGCAAAAATGGGTTCTATATAGGATGCCACCAATATTTATCCACACAAGATTTGGATTATGCAATAAATGCTTTCAAGGATGTTCTCAAGAAACTCACTTAAATCTTTCCCTCAAAGATATTAAGATTGTTTTGATTAGGAATATTGGAGCCTCTTTATACAGATTAAGTTTTGATTTTCCGTATCTGCGATCTTTGAAAATAACTGGAATCTCAGCAACCCTGTAGCCAGCATATTTTGTCTTCACAATCATCTCCATTAGGAATGAATTGGTCTTATCCCTTGTTTTAATCGATTCAAAAACATGCTTTCTTATTGCCCTGAAATTTGCAGAGAAATCATGGATGTTCACTCCAGTGATGAGTGTGTTGAGCTTATTGCCGAACCTGCTTATGAATCCCTTTATGTGAGTTGACAAATGCTCTTTCCTGTAATCTCCTCTTCTTATATGCCTGCTGCCTAGCACAAGGTCGTAACCCTGCTGCATTTTTTCCAGCAGTCTCAGTATGTCTCTTGGCTCAAAGGAAAGGTCGGAATCCATGGAAACAATAACATCATAAGATGCCGCATCATAGCCTGCCTTGAGGGCGGCGCCAATGCCTTCTTTTTTCTTCTGTATGAGCACTATGTTCCTGTATTTTCTCTTTAGCCTTTTCACCATCTCTCCTGTGCCGTCAGGAGAAAAATCATCAACAACAATAATCTCGTGCTTTAATTTCTTAAGAACCCTGCTTACTTCGGGTATGAGCAACTGGATGTTCTTCTTCTCATTATACGTTGGAATTACAATGCTAAGCTTCATTTAAGTTATCCTCTTTAACAAAAGCCACCCTTGTTTTTCAAACACAACTATATAATTCTTATTATTCATGATTTCATTTTTATAATTATCAAAATTTGACTGGCTTAACATAGGGTCTTTCCTGCTCACGTCAAGCAGGACATAATCTGTTGAATTGAGTAAAGGTTTTGAAAGGGATGCAATTTCGTGGAAAGGGTTGGGAAACATGTAAATCATGCTTCTGTGGCTTAGATGAGGCAGCGCCCATGACGAGGCTGAAAGAGATGCATCCTTGGGTATTAAATCCAATGCCTCATAGCCTGCCTTGACATGGGCTGTGTTTGTGTTGAAATCATTTATTCTGTAGAGAACAGTGAATGGTCCGTAAGCAAAATATGAAATCAAGCCCATGGCAAGTATAAGGGATAAAACTAATTTCGGCTTTAAGAGTTTTGTTCTAAGAATCTTTTTAACGCCATAAACAGCGCTTATGAACAGGAAAGGTATTAACATCGATGTGTGCTGGTAAACAATTGCTGAGTAGCTTGTTGTTTGGCTGAGCAGGATTATGAAAAAGCCAGGCAGGGCTATGAGGAATTCTAGTGACAGGAGCGCTGGCAGAAGTGGCATGAACAACAATGCAAGGTAAATGGCTTTGCCGGGAGTGGCAAGATTGCTCAAAACCAATAAAGGATTTGTCATGCTAGTAAAAATAATCTCTGACAGGCTATTGCCAAGGTAGCCGTACATGCTGAAGTATGCAAAGCCCTCTGGCCTGTAAAAGGGCGTTATTATTTTTATGTTGATGAAAAACCACAGCAAGCCGATAAAGAAGATGCTTAAGCCTGTTTTTTTGTTCTTTTTTACAAAAAACATGTAAAGCCCCATCATGGAAACCAGCAGAGGGGCATACTCCTTGCACATTCCTGCAAGCGCAATAAACAAAAAGCCCTTTGCATGCTCTTTTTTCTCAAGGTAATAGAATGCAAACAAAAACAAGGGAATCATCAAGGCATCTGGATGGAAATCAAACAAGTTGATGTATTGCATGGAAGGATACAACAAATAGAGCAGGGCAAATGGCACTCCAAATCTTTTTCCAAGCTTTTCCCTTGCAAACCAGTAGAGAGGGACTGCTCCAAGGGCTAACAAGATTGTTTGAAGGATTACAAGAGTTACAGGGCTTGAATAAACCAGGTAAAATGGAGCAAGCAGGAAGAGTATTGGAGTTACATGGTCTCCGAAAGGGAACGCACCCCTTACGGTATTGAAGATGGTTTTTCCCTGGGAATAGCCCCAAACGCTCTGGTCATACAAACCAAGGTCAAAGGCGGTTGAATTGAATGAGTTGTGCTTTAAAACACACAAAGTGCTGAATACAATTATGTAAAGCAGTATCAGTATTATCAAGTTTCTTTTTTCACTTTCCATTTTCGCAAACAAGCACCCTTGTTAGAGGGAACCAAAAAGGTATTGAGTATTTCTTTTTTATTCTGAAATGTTTTTTGCACTTATTGACAATATCGGCAAATGTATAATCGAACAAGGTAACTTCTTTCTCAACATCAGCGTTTATTCCAAATAATTTGACTATCGGGTAAATCTTTCTCCTTAAACCTTCGTTCGGGAAGGTTATTATTATTTTTCCCTTTGGTTTTAAAACTCTTTTTATCTCTGCAAAAACAGAGTCAATGTCAGGCATGTGTTCTATGACCTCGGATGCCACAACACCATCAAAAACATTGTCTTTAAAGGGCATTTTGTGGGCTAATGCAAGTAAAGGGAGCTTGGCTGTCCTTTTGAAATACTTTTTCAGGGCTGGCTCGCAAACATCAATGCCAACAACATCCGCTCCTTTTTTCATGAGTTTTGATGAGACGAAGCCTGCCTCGCAGCCTATATCTAGGATCTCTTTGTTTTTTATAATCCCCAACTCTTTTAAAATCTTATTAACCCTTAGTCTAGGAATATAGCCAGCAAGCCAACTGCTGTAATAAGCGTCCATGGGCTCTTCCTTGAACTCAAGGCAAGCTGCTTCTATGGATCTCTTTAATTCCTTATCCATGACAATGAATAATGATAAGATATATAAATAAATATTCTTTAGTTTGGCTTCATGTATAAATGCGTGAGCAAAGGCAAGGTTCAGGAATCTGAAAACATAAAGCAGTTTCTCAAAGGAAAAAAGGAGGTTTCTGTAATCCTGCCAACCTACAACGAGGAAGGAAATATCAAAAGGTTAATTGATGCACTAAAACAGAACCTTAAAAACTATGATTATGAAATAATTATTGTTGATGACAACAGCAAGGACAAGACATCTAGGATAATAGATGACCTTGTAAGAAAAGAAAAAGACAGAGTGGTTGCCATCCATAGATACGGAATAAAGGGGATATTTTCTGCAATACAGGACGGAATCAGGATTTCCCGAGGAGAATTTGTTGTCATAATGGACGCTGATTTCTCTCATCCGCCGCACATTGTTCCTAAGCTTTTAGCGTACATAAAGGAGTATGACCTTGTTTCCGGCTCAAGGTTCATCAAAGGCTCAGGTATAGAAGCGCCTTTCATGAGAAAGGTAACAACCAAAGCATTAAACATTGTTGTGAAAATTATTCTTGGACTAAAACCTCATGACCTAACAGGAGGCTTTCATGCAATAAGAAAGGAAAAATTCAGCAAGATGAAATTCAAATACAAAACAGTTTTCGGAGAGTTTGACATGGAATTGTTTTATCTTGCAAACAGGATGAAATGGAGGATAAAAGAAATACCGTTCACATACAACTACAGGGAAGAAGGAGCATCGAAGTCCTCTGACAGCTTCTTGCATTATGTTGGTTATGGGATGAAATACCTGAAAAGGGCTGTTCAAATAAGGCTTTTCAGATAAAAATACTATATTAAAGTGTGTATAAAGAAAAACACAAATATATTTATATGATAGAACATTACATTTGGTTAACATGGTAACCGATGATTCTGATGACTTGGTAAGAGGCAGGATTACAGTAATATTTAAAGAGGGTGTTGATACTGAAACAATTGAGAAGTTGCTGGAAGGCTTTGAGCACGAACCAAAATTTCCAGCAGTGAAGCCTGGCAGCATTTTGGATGTTAAAACTGGCTTGAGCATACACCATTAGGGTTCCGGCGGGGAAAGAGTAAGAAGTGATGATGGAATTAAGAAGAAATAATCAATACGTTAAAAATGCTGATAGGATTCCCTGGGCATACGCTACTGATACTGCTTAGCTTGTCTTTTTCAGATAAAATTAACTTTTGCTAAGTAGTTACAAAAAGAAAGATTTATAAATAGTATTGTGTTTCTCAGAGATAACATGAAAGAGTTAAATCCGGAACAGCTGGCTTTATTGAAAGCAGAATACCAGCAATTGGAACAATATTATAAAACACTAGTTAATGGAAAACGTACATCTGAAAGTGCGCTAGTTAATAAGAAAAACAGAGCCTGCCCTGCTTGCAACGAAACCAATATTGTTAACAAGGTAAGAAGAGTTCAGGGAGGACTGGAAGGCTCTTTGGAAGGTGATTTTAGTTCTAGTTCTTTTTTTGGAACCGGTTCAGGAAACGGTTCAATCAGGGGAAACATCAGCGGGAAACTTGATACTAATGAAGTTCTTTATTGCAAAGACTGTGGAAATGAATGGAAGCGCGCTGAAATGGAAGAGGATTATAGAACAGCTGCACTTAGTGACATGTTTAATAGTTTTCAATTATATTTCCTTGAAAAAGAAGAGGCAGAGGAGGCAACATTTGACCCTGATGACTTGTCCGAAAGGTTTTCCTCATTGGACGAGAAAAAAGCGGACATTATTAAAAAAGCTCAAAAGCTGCTTCAGAAACCTAGTGTTTTAAGGGATTATCACGCAGAGACAGTCATGCAATTCTTGCAGAATCACGCTCAGGATCTTGATTACATGGAAAGACTTGCTGAATGGCCTGAGAGCAGGTTTGAAGAATGGGGCTGCAAAGCGCTGGTAGCAGTGGAGGAAACTGCTGCAGAACCTGAGAAAGGTTTCTTTGCAAGATTAGCTGGCGCACTTAGTGGAAGATAAAGTTCTTTTTCAGATAAATTTTTATACTTCTTGGATTCTCCCTGGTTAATATGGCGGGTGGACTGATACCTTTAGCTGACCCTGACTTGGGAGGCAATGAAGTAAAGTATGTAATGAACTGCCTGAGAACAGGCTGGATTTCTTCAAAAGGGGAATATGTTAAAAGGTTTGAGGACGGATTTGCTTCTTTTTGCGGAGTTAAGCATGGAGTTGGCTGCGGAAATGGAACTCTCGCCCTGCATCTGGCATTAGTGGCATTGGGCATAAAGCCCGGTGATGAAGTTATTGTGCCAACAATCACGTATGTTGCCTCTGGCAATGCTGTTGTTTATTGCGGGGCAAAACCTGTGTTTGTTGACTGTGATAAAAGAACATGGAATATTGACGCCAATAAGATAGAGGAAAAAATAACAAAGAAGACAAAGGCGATAATGCCAGTCCACATATACGGGCATCCATGCGACATGGATCCAATCAAGGAAATAGCAAAAAAACACAAACTCTGGATAGTTGAGGATGCTGCAGAAGCCCATGGTGCAGAATACAAGGGAAAAAAGGTGGGCGGCATAGGAGATGTTGGTTGCTTCAGCTTCTATGGAAACAAGATACTAACAACTGGAGAGGGAGGGATGTGTGTAACCAATAACAAGAATCTTGCGCAGAGGATGAGTTTTCTGAAAGATAGCGCCATGGATTATAGCAAGCGCTACTGGCATCCTGAGGTAGGCTATAACTACAGGATGACCAATGTGCAGGCAGCCATTGGTTTGGCGCAACTGGAAAGAACAGAAAGGTTCATTAAAATAAAAAGGGAGAATGCAAAAATATACAACTCTTTCCTCAAAAACGTGCCTGGAGTAACACTGCCTGTTGAGGAGGATTATGCAAAAAACGTTTACTGGATGTATTCAATAATAGTTGACAAACCATATGCATTAACAAGGGACGAGCTAATGGCTCAACTGACTAAAAATAACATTGATTCAAGACCATTCTTTTATCCGATGCACACAATGCCTTCCCACAAGACAAAGCAGAAGCTTCCTGTATCAGAATATTTATCTAAGCACGGCATTAATCTGCCCAGCTCTGTAAAGCTAAAAAGAGGAGATATAAAAAGAATTTGTGATGTTATAATCCAAAATGCAAAATAAAGATATCGTTGCACTAACAGCATTGTTTATAATTGCTTTCTTTCTCTGGACGCTACCAATACAAAAAAGTCCCATACCTTTTGGAGAAGGTGATGCTGCGTGGCACTTTGCAAATGGAGACTACATGACAACTACAGACCACTCCATGAGCATAAAGGGGCTTCCGAATTACATCTCTTTTTGGTATTACGGCTTTAATAAAATAATTGGGCCGGGAGCATTAGAGTATCCTCCGTCCAATCATGTTAACTATGCCATAATGCAGCTTTTCACAGGTGATAGGTTTGTTTCTGTAAGCATATTCAAGGCAATAACATCTTTCCTTGGCATCTTCAGTGTTTATTTTCTCATGAGAAAGCTTTACGGCTTCGTTGCAGCATCACTGGCTGGATTTGGAATGATATTTTCATTGAGAGATTACATGATTTACTTGTGGGGGCAGCAGCCTTCCATAATATCTTTCGTGATGATACCTCTCATGCTGTATGCTGTTTATGCTTATTTTGAGAAGAAGAAAGCGAGCTATTTATACATGGCAACCTTGCTACTGGCTGCACAGTACCTTTTACACATACAGGGCGTTATTGTATCCGCAATCATACTTTCAGTGTTCTTAGTATTTTTATTATTAAAATTTTTGATATTAAAACAAAAATCAGAGGCAATCACAACATTAACAAAAACAATAAAAAAGGACTTAAAGCACATAATAATCTGTATTGCAATCTTTGCCCTCATATCGCTTCCTTTAATAAACATATACCTTGGAGCATTGGAGTCCGTTGGACAAAGCCCAAATCTTGGCTTGGGAAGGCTTTTGCAGTGGAGCATAAGTCCTGAAAGCGTTCAAGGAGCCTTTCCGCCAGAGTATGTGCTTTTCTTCAGCCAGTACAGACTGTTCTTTATTCCCTTCATACTAATTGGACTGGTTTACCTTGCTTTGAAGAGGGATAACAAGGCATTGCTCATGCTCAGCTGGTTCGTAGCAATCTACATAACACTCCACATGGACGTTTTCCTTAATACATCCAGCGGTAGAATTGCAAGGACGCTTATATGCGAACCACCAATGATACTCTCTTTAACAGCCATAGGCGTTACGTCAGTATCATCCTTTTTTAAGATGCCTAATAACTACAGAACCTTGTTGAAGTATGCCTTGGCAATTGTTTTTGCTGTCCTGATAGTTTTCACCTTAGGAAAGCAGGCCTACTCAACACTTAATGATGCATATCAGCCCATAGAGCGTCTTACACCAAGCCAGCTGGCTGTTTGCGAATGGATGAACAAAAATCTTCCTGACAATGCAATGGTATTTGACCATTACCAGGGAACCATAAGCTACCCGAAGATTAGGTGGATGCTTGCTGTTTCAGGAAGACATGTTACAAGGTATATGAGCAAGGAAAACATAGAGGGCGCTTACAAACTATTCTCTGATTTGAATTTATCATATTACTTCATGCTTGATTACTCTGACCTGGTTACCTATGGGCAGCAGGACGCGATAAACGGCCTGCAGGAGTTTGAGTCAAGGAACTTTGCTGGAAAAACTCCTTTATACAATAAAAACAATATCAGGGTGTATGAACTTGGATATAATGAAACTCTTGAATAATAGCAGATTTGCAATCATGGCTCTTGTAGCTGCGCTTATAGTGTCAACAGTGCTCTTAGGAATAACCGGATTGGTGTCTATGCTTATAATGAGTGTTCTGTTTTTTCTGCCAATATTTTTGATAATAAACAACCTTGACCTGGAAGCCGATGAAAAGGTCTTTTTCTCAATCTTCATAAGCCTGGCAATGTTTTCTTTAGTGGTTTGGTACATCAACAGGGTTATTTATTCTCTGAGAATATCTGTAATAGCCGCTTTCTTTTTACTTATCCTAATTGGACTTGGTTTTGGCTTTTACAATAAAAAAAGCGGCAAGCCCAAGCATGGCTAAAGGCAGCACAAAGCCATGGTATTTTACATCAAGTCCTATCAATCCAAAATAATAGCTGGATATTCCAATCACCGCTGTTGACAAGCCGATTCCTAAAACAAGCCTTTCCGCAAAGTCGAGCTTTTCATGCCAGTGATACATAAGGCAGAATCCTGGAAGCACGAAAAGCCAGAAAATGCTCAGAACTGTTCTTATTACTGTTATTAAATTTTCTTTCAGAAATACTATTTTGAATATTATTAATAATAATAAAAATAACAAGAAGAGATTGACTGCTTCTTTTTTTATTTTATCCAGCAATGCAATCGCCTCCCAAGTTATTGTTCTTTAATATCAGAACCACATCATTATTGAACGCTACACTCATGCCGTTATTCAAGAATCTTGATACAACCAAAGTATGGTAGCCAATGGTTTTTGCATTACTCACTGTCCTGTCGAAGACATAGTAGTTATAAGAGCATATGTCCTCAAAGTATGTGAGGTTCTTTTCCTTTGTGTAGTATCCGAAAGAGAAAAATCCTGTTCTGTGAGGCAGTGCTGCGCCCCCATCAAATGGAATCCAGCTTGAGTAATTCCTGCTGATAACTCCTACATCAGAATCCCTTTCAACCTCCGCATAGTCTATGAGATAGTTCTTCCTTTTGGTGTTATAGTCTAAAGAAGTTTGACCGTGGAACATGGGGCTGTAAAAAAAGAAAACATTGTCATCCTTATTTGTTCCGCTCCTAATCCATTCTATTGCCTGCCAATGATAGGAATTCATTATACTCCCTGTGCTTGGCTCATAAAAACCTTTTATTGCAGGCAGCCCAGGTATGCCAAAAACCAGCAAGAGCATGAGCAAAACACTCACAGGAACATAAAGCGCAGCTTTGTTTTTTATGACAAACTTCAAAGCCTGCTGAAGCGTTAAACCGGAAAAAATAGCTAAATAAACAGGCCATAAAAACCTTGTCTGGAAAGCCCTCATACCAAAGCCAATGTAGTTGGTGAATCCTGCCAAAAGCATGAAGGCTCCGAAGAGCAGCACGGGCTCTGACCTCTTGTAAAATACCGGGAACATAAGAAGTATCCCAATAATTATTAAAGGCAGTGTCCAGCTAAAATCTGTTAAATGCATGTTCCTGAAGTTCGTTATGCTGGGCTCAATCTTGAAGCGGTATGCCTCTGACTTCATCCATGTTGCCTGGAATATTATCATGAAATATGATATCAAAATAAGCAGGATTATTCCTGATAAGATTACTTTTCTGATATCAACCATAGTGATTTTTTTCATTAAAAATATTATTAACAAATAAATCATAATGAAGATTGCACCAAATATGAATTCAGATGTGTGCGTTAAGAATGTTGCCGACAAAAATAATCCCAGAAATATGTAGCTCTTGCTTAGCTTTATGTGCGTCAAAACCCATATTGAGCATAAAAGGAAGAAGCTTCCCATGAAAAAAGGCCACTGCCCCCATGTAATGCCTGAAAAGAAATTGCCTGTGAAAACAAGCAACATCAATGGCAGGGACATTATTGCAACGTTCTTGTTCAATCTCCTTATGAGATAATACATCACAAATGCGGATAATATTGTGAAGAATATCACCATAAGATAGGCAGCATCATAGCTTTCCAAGCTGCTAAGCTGGGAGAAGATTGCAGAGACATGATACATAACAGGAGGATAGAATCCAACAACATCTGTGAAGCCAGCAGCAATATAAGGCGCTTCATAGCGGTAGTTGCCCATGTCCTTTATGCTTTCTACCCTTACCTGGTGCTGGAAAGTGTCGCTTGCCATGTAGCCAACCGGATAATCGTGGCTGAGTTTTTGCTGAAAAAGCGCAGAGCAGCTTATATAGAGCATCAAGCCAAAGAAAAATACAAGTATTATCTTTTCAAAATCTATCTTCATCTTTTTTATTAACTCTTTTTGTTATTTTTTATTATTTAACTGTTATTATTGCTGTTATTTATTTTATTTTTTGTTATTTCTTTTTACTTTTAATTTTTTATTGTTATTTTTTGTTTTATTTTTTTAATTTTAATAACTTAATGACTGCATGAGCAAAGCCCTTAACATCACCTTTTTTTACTAAAATTCCTTTTTCAATAATCTCCTCATGCGGACCTATGTTGAATGCAACAACATTCTTACCAAGGGCATTGGCTTCTTTTATTGGCATGTCAAAGCCCTCCCAAAGGGTTGCTGTCACATAAATGTCGCAGGCAGCGTAATAATACGGAATTTCCTCATCAGGTATAAATCCTGTAAAAACAATATTCCTGCCCTTTATTAACTTTTTCAATGATTTGGTATAATTGCCAAATGTGTGCTTGCCTATTATGAGCAGCTTTGCATTGGGCATGCTTTTGGCAACAATGTTAAACGCCTCAATGAGAAGATGTATTCCCTTGTGCGGCGATATTCTCCCAACATACATGAGAAGAGGACCTTTTACATGATATTTATTTTTTATTTGTTTTATTTTTCCAGTATTCCTGCTCACTTCTTTATTGAATCTCTTTTTATCAATCTCAACATACTCCACCTTGCTCATAAGCCCGGTTTGTCTTCTCAGCTCATTGCTCAGAAACCTGCTTATTGAGAATATCTCGTCAGCATTTCTTATTGTCAAATTATTGAAAAAAGTGAATAATCTCAGGTAGCATCTCTCAAACACGTTTGAAAAAAGCTGTGGGTCAGCTATGCCTTCGTTGTAGTATATGTATCTCTTCTTGTAAAGCATTTTAGCAAGGCAGCCGATTATGGTTGCTGGATAGATGTGGCACTCAATAGCATCATGATTTTTGATTTTGTTCAATATTTTAATGATTTTGATGATGTCAAGGAAAAAGAAGAGTCTGTAGAGGCGCTCAAGCAAGGGATTGCTTGGAGCCCCAACGTAGGTTACATCAGCACCCCTGATTTCAATGTCTCCCTTGAAGGCAATTATTGTTACCTTGCTCTTTTTTGACAGTTTCTTGACCTTCTGCTCTATGAAGCGGTCTATTCCGCTGAACTTTGAGAATGTGGGCGTTATTATAACTGTTCTCATGAAGAAAAAAGAGTTTTACATAATATAAAAAGCTTGTTATTCCATGAACCAGCTTATCAACGTTACTATTTAGTGGTTAAAAAAAGAAAGATTTTTATACATGGGTGACTTATTGTGATTAAAAATGAATTCCATTGACTATCTCCTTAGCGAGCTTGACTGGCTGGACGGAATAGAACATTACGATCGCCTAGACAGTCTTATGAGAGGTTTCATTAAAAAAAAGCCGGCAAAGCCCATAAAAGAATTTAGGTGGGATGCCGAAGCAATGTCATATTCATTAGGCGCTGAAAAGGAAGCCAAGACTTTTGGTGCATACAAGCTTCTTCCAGACTATACAGCAGAATTTGAGGAAGAAAAGCCAGAGCCTGCTGAATTTGCTATGCCTGAGAAAAAAGGCAGTGTTGAAATACTAACTGACATTCTTTCCTCATTACCAGACTATAACGATGTGACTATACAAAGGGTAACATACCAGTATAACACAAGGATTCCTGTAAGCGTTGTTTATTTTACCTATGCATGCAATGGAAAGACAAAGCTCGGCCGCCTCTTTGTAAAGAACTATGAAGGCAATGAGCATTTGAGAAGAAAGGATACTGTTCTGCCAATGTTTTACAATGAGTTGGGGGTGCCAACTCCAAATGTTCTGGGCTTTGATCCTGAAAAAGGGTATGAGCACAAGTTCGCCTTGTTCGTTCCACCATCAGTCCAGCAGCCAGAAGAG